>NZ_JASATG010000014.1:0-133435 GCF_038440195.1 Pseudoduganella sp. OTU4001
TGGGCTGTTGATTTAGGCGGAGGCGTAGTATTCGATGCCGTTCTCCATGGTGCCGATCAGGGCGGCGTAGTTTTCCTGGCTTTCGCTGAAGTCGGCCAGGACTTCGGCCACGGTGGCCTGGTGCTTGTTCAGGACGTCCACATAGAAGTCCAGGCCGCCCTGGTCGGGCGCGCGGTGCAGCACGTTCTGGTAGAACTTGTAGACGATGTCGTAGTTGCTCGGCTGGCTGCCGTAGATGCTGCGGAATTCCTGCGAGCTGACAAAGCCGTTGGCAATCGAGTTGAGCGAGACACCTTCGTCGAGGCGGGCGATCCAGAAGCCAAGGCCCCCTTTGTCCGGGACGCGGTTGAAGGCAGCCTGGTACAGGCGGTACGCTTCGCCGGCGTTGCCATTCACGTCGAAGGCAATGTCGACATCCTTGAAATCCAGCCGTTCAATATTCGACAGCAGGTCCTTGCCCTCATTGCCAACCAGGTCGGTGACGATCACGCGGTCGCCGTCAATACGCACCGAGTATTCGGAGCGGTTGCCCTGGTAGTAGGCTTCGTCGAGGCCAGTGCCGCCATCGAGGTAGTCGCTGCCACGTCCGCCGAACAGGGAATCGCGCCCTTCGTAACCGAAGATATTGTCGTCGCTGGCGGTACCGTTGATATCTTCGCCCTTGATGGTTCCGTCAATGTTGTTGCCGCTCAGGGTGCCCAGGTCTTCATAGATGCTGAGCGTGACGGCTTGCTGGCCGGAGCCGGCGCCCTGCCACCAGGACGCATCCACATAGTAGGTGCCGGTGTACGGCGCGACAAAAGTCACGTGGTCGTAGCCCCAGCCGCCGGTCAGGTCATCCTCGGCGATAGCGTTGCCGCGGTCGTCGAACACCAGCAGCACGTCCGGGTCCTTGTAGCTGGTGGAGCTGAGCGAGTACATGGCGCCTTCAATGGCGTTAAAACTGAACACTGCCGCTCCCGCTGCGCCGGCGTAATTGGCCGTGTACTGCACCGCGTTCTCGTAATTGTGGGCGGTGTATGCAGTCAGCGGCAGGCGCGGTGCGTTGTTCATTTCGTACTGGGTGAGTTTGGTGTAGTACGGAATGGTGGTGTAGCTCATGGCAGTCTCCAAGTTTATCCTGGTTTTAATCTTAGCCATGAGCGCCCGGGCGAAAGGCAAGAATTACAATTTGTTTCGCAGATTACAGCTTCAGCCCCAGGGCGTGTAGGGAACGCCGTCGCTCATGCTGCCGATCAGCTGCAGATAGTTCTCCGGGCTCTCGCTGAAACCAATCAGCACCTGCGCACGGGTTGCCAGGCCGGCATCCAGCACGTGCACCCAGAATTCCAGTCCGCCGGCATCGGGCTCGCGGTGCAGGACGTTCTGGTAGAAGCGGTACACCACGTCGAAATTGCTGGGGGAGTTGCCGTAAATGCTGCGGAACTCGGCGGAGTCGATGAAGCCGCCGGCGATGGCTTCCAGGCTGAGGCCATGGTCGATCTGGTAGATCCAGAAGCCGAGTCCCACCATGTCTGGGGTACGGTCAAAGGCGGCCTGGTAAATGCGGAAGGCTTTGCCGCCGCCGCCATCCACGTCGATTGCGAGCGACATGTCCGGGAACACCAGCCTCTCGACATTGGACAGCAGGTCGCGCCCATCGTTGCCGGAAAAGTCGGTCATCAGGAAGCGGTCACCGTAGGCGCGCACCTCATACGCCGCACGGGGACTCGCGAAGAAGGCCATGTCGAGGCCTGGCCCGCCATCGAGGTAGTCGTCGCCGCCACGTCCGCGCAGGCTGTCGTTGCCGGCCGCGCCCAGGATGTTTTCAGCGCCGGCTGTGCCGTTCAGGACTTCCCCAAGCGCGCTGCCGCTGATTACCGGTGCGGCGGCGGGGGTGACGTCTTCATACACGCTCAGGGTGACGCCATGCTGCCCTTCCCCGCTTCCCTGGCGCCAGGCGGGGAAGACGTAGAAAGTGCCGCTGTAGGGGGCGAAGAAGGTGGCATGGTCGGAGCCTGGAATGCCGGTGCCGTCATCTTCGAAGATGGCGTTGCCCGCCTGGTCGTACACCAGCAGCACGCCGGGGTCATTGTAGCTGCTCGATTGCAGGGTGTAGACCGCGCCAGCCATGGCTTGCCAGCTGAAGATCGCTTCAGCGGCGCCGATCGGGAATTCGGCAAAATACAGGGCGACGCTTTCATAGCCGGCCAGGCCGTAGGTGGTCAAGTCCAGCTGAGGCGCGCTGTCCATCTGTATCTGGCTGAGCTTGGGGTAGCTCATCAGGGCCTCCTCTACTGTCCTGGCTCAATCATATCCAGCCCGACAGCAGAGGGACGCACTCTTGTTCAGAAGCGTTCGTAGCCCTGCAGGTAGCGCCATTCGCCCGGCTGCAGGCCGGCCATGGAGATGCGGCCGATGCGCTGGCGCTTGATGGCGGTGGCTTTCAGGCCCACGTCGGCGCACAGCTTGGAGATCAGGGATGGCTTGGGCGGGCGCACGGCAAAGCGCAGGCGGCGCTCGTTCTGCCAGCTGACTTTTCCGTTGCCCTGGTTCAGTTGCGCGAGGCCGTTGTCGGCGATGGCGCCGTCTACATCGACGATCAGTTCCTGTTCGACCAGGGCGCCTTCGTCGACCAGCTTGCGGGCGACGCGGAAGTCTTGCGTGAAGACGAACAGGCCCGATGCTTCGTTTTCCAGCGGCAGGCAGGCCGTCAGGTTGCGCACGTGGCGCGACAGGAAGCGGGTGCGCTTGGCGTCGGCGCTGCGGGCGTCGGGCGACAAGCAGGCCAGCGGGTCGGCGCCGGCCGGTTTGTTCAGCAAGATCGTGACGGGGGCGATTTCGAGCAGCGTGGCGTCGGGCGCCAGCACCACGTGCTGGTGCGGGGCAACGCGGGCGCCCGGCTCTTCGACTACCTCGCCGTCAACCGTGACGTAGGCGCCTTCGATGTAGATTTCCGCTTCGCGGCGCGAGCATGGAACCATTTCCGCCACGCGCTTGGCGAGGCGGATGGTGTTGTCTTCGTTGTTCATTATTGCTTGAAGTAGTGGGCGATGACGCCGGCGACCTTTTCAAGGTCGGCGCGGCTCACGTCCAGGTGGGTCACTAGGCGCATGGTCGGGGCCATCGAGACGCGGATGCGTTCTGCTGCCAGCGCGGCATTCAGGCCTTCGCAGGCTTCGCGCGGCATGGTGACGAACAGGATGTTCGTTTGCGGCTGGCTGACTTGCAGCACGCCGGTTTTTGCCAGCTCGGCTCCGAGCCAGGCTGCGTTGGCGTGGTCTTCGGCCAGGCGCTGGACGTTGTTCTGCAGGGCGTACAGGCCTGCGGCTGCGATCACGCCGGCCTGGCGCATGCCGCCGCCGAGCATTTTTCGCCAGCGTTTGCCCTGCTCGATCAGTTCCTTGCTGCCGCACAGGACGGAGCCGACCGGGGCGCCGAGGCCTTTGCTGAGGCAGACGGAGACGCTGTCGAAGCCTTGCACTGCCTGCTGCAGCGTGATGCCTTGTTTGACGGCGGCGTTGCAGATGCGGGCGCCGTCCAGGTGGGTTGCCAGGCCGCGTGCATGGGCAAGCGCGGTTGCTTGCTGTACGTATTGCTGCGGCAGGACCTTGCCGCCGATGGTGTTTTCCAGCGCCAGCAGGCGTGTGCGGGCGAAGTGGAAGTCTTGCGGCTTGATGGCGGCTTCAATGTCCTGCAAGGCGATGCTGCCGTCCGCCTGGTTCAAGATTGGCTGCGGCTGGATGCTGCCCAATACCGCTGCACCGCCGCCTTCGTATTTATAAGTGTGGGCGTCCTGGCCGACCAGGTATTCATCGCCACGGCCGCAGTGGGCCAGCAGGGCAATCAGGTTGGTCTGCGTGCCGCTTGGCGCGAACAGGGCGGCTTCGTAGCCGAATAGCTCGGCGGCGTAGGCTTGCAGGACGTTGACTGTTGGGTCGTCGCCGTACACATCGTCGCCCACTGGGGCGGCAAACATTGCCTCGCGCATGGCGAGGCTTGGATGCGTGACGGTGTCGCTGCGCAGGTCGACCCAGCGCTCGCCGTCGGCCGCAGCGTGCGTGGTGGCGGCGCTGCCGGCCGGATAGCCGGCGCTCACGGCGCCACCTCGGCGTCGGCCGCGTCGGCTGGCGTAGTGGCAGGCGCGCCGGTGTAGAAGCGGTTGCCCATTTCGTCGAGGCCGATCGTGCTGAGGACTTCCTTCAGGCGCTCGGCGGGGCGGCGGCGCGGGAGGTTTTTGTACGTGGCGACGATCAGCTCATTCTTCATCGAGTGCTCCCAGCCGACAAGTTCGGTGACGGTAACCTGGTAGCCGTGCGACTCCAGTTGCAGGCAGCGTAGCACGTTGGTGATCTGGCTGCCGAACTCGCGGGTGTGGATCGGGTGGCGCCACAATTCGGTGAGCACATTCTTGCCCAGCGCCGAGCCTTTGTTCTTGCGCAAAACCGACGCGACTTCGGCCTGGCAGCACGGCACCAGGACGATATGCTTGGCCTTCTTCTTCAACGCGAAGTCGATGGCATCGTCGGTGGCGGTATTGCAGGCATGCAGTGCGGTGACGATGTCGATCTGCTCCGGCAGCTTGTCGGAGGTGGTTGATTCGGCCACCGATAGCGGCAGGAAGCTCATGCCCGGGAAATCGAACTTGCGCGCCAGTTCTTCCGAGCGAGCGACCAGTTCTTCGCGGGTTTCGATGCCGTAGATGTGCGAGTCGTCGCCCAGCGCCTTGAAGAACAAGTCGTAGATGATGAAGCCGAGGTAGGACTTCCCTGCCCCGTGGTCAACCAGCGATACCGAACCCTTGGCCGCACGCACATCGTTCAGCAGCGGTTCGATGAACTGGTACAGGTGGTAGACCTGCTTCAGCTTGCGGCGCGAATCCTGATTCAGCTTGCCGTCGCGGGTGAGGATGTGCAGCTCCTGCAGCAGCGCAACCGACTGGCCGGGCTTGACTTCAGGGATGTCGGTGACGGTCGTAGGCAGCCGCACGCGCGTAGCAGTGCCGGGTGACTTAATTTGCTTCATCGATCCACGCCTGCTGGATCGCTTCCAGCACTTTTTCACCGCCGCGCTTATGGTCGTCGTCGAACTCTTCCAGGTCGACGATCCAGTTGTGCAGGTCGACAAAGCGCACGGTCGTCGGATCGACATCCGGGAACTTGTCGTACAGGGCTTCGGCAATCGCCGTGACATCACTCCATTTCAGCATGGTGCACCTCGGCTCAGTGGCCGCCTTCGCTGGCGTGGTTGATCGTGTACTTCGGAATTTCGATGACCAGGTCTGCTTCCGCCACGATCGACTGGCAGGACAGGCGCGAGCACGCCTCCAGGCCCCAGGCCTTGTCCAGCAGGTCTTCCTCGGTTTCGGTCGCTTCGTTCAGCGAGTCGAAGCCTTCACGCACCAGCACGTGGCAAGTGGTGCAGGCGCAGGATTTCTCGCAAGCGTGCTCGATATGGATGTCGTTCTCCAGCAGGACGTCGCACACGGACTTCCCAGCTTCGGTTTCGATCACGGCGCCCTCAGGGCACAGCTTGGCATGCGGCAGGATGACGATTTGTGGCACTTCTATTCCTCAGTCAATTAAACAACCTGGTCCAGCGACTTGCCGGCCAGTGCGCTGCGCACGCTGCGGTCCATGCGGCGCGATGCGAATTCTTCGGTGCCCTGGGCCAGGGCTTCGTAGGCGGCCTTCACCGCATAGTGGTCGGCTTCACCGCTGCCGGATTTCACCAGCACGTCCATGGTGGCGGCCATCAGGGCCTGGATGGCGGCGCGCTCGTCGTCGGACAGCAGCGCTGCATCTTCATCCAGCGCGGACTGGGTCGCCAGCATGATGCGCTCGGCTTCCACCTGTTCTTCGCGCAGGGCGCGCGCTTTCATGTCGGCTTCCGCTTCGGTATGCGATTCGGACAGCATGCGCGCCACGTCGTCGTCGCCCAGGCCATACGATGGCTTGACGGTGATCGAGGCTTCCACATTGGAGCGCAGTTCGCGCGCGGAAACCGACAGCAGGCCGTCGGCGTCCACCTGGTAGGTGATGCGGATACGCGCCGCGCCAGCCGCCATCGGCGGGATGCCGCGCAGTTCAAAGCGCGCCAGCGAGCGGCAGTCGCTCACCAGTTCACGCTCGCCTTGCAGCACGTGCACCGCCAGCGCGGTCTGGCCATCCTTGAAGGTGGTGAACTCCTGCGCACGGGCGCATGGGATGGTGGAGTTGCGCGGGATGATCTTCTCAACCAGGCCGCCCATGGTTTCAATACCCAGCGACAGCGGGATCACATCCAGCAGCAGCCAGTCGTCGCCTGCGGCGCGGTTACCGGCCAGCAGGTTGGCCTGGATGGCGGCGCCCAGCGCTACCACCTTGTCCGGGTCGATATTGGCGTGCGGGATGGTGTGGAAGTACTCGCCCACTGCGCGCTGCACGTGCGGCATGCGGGTCGCGCCGCCGACCATGACCACGCCGTCGATATCGTCGGCATCGACATTGGCGTCGCGCAGGGCCTTCTTCACCGCGTTCATGGTCTTGGCGACCAGGTGCTTGGTGATGTCGGCGAAGATTTCAGGGGTGATGCGCTGGTGGACTTCTTCACCCGAACGCAGCATGGCGTCGATGGTCACTTCCGCCTTGGTCGACAGCAGTTCCTTGGCTTCGCGCGCTTTCACCATCAGGGTGGCGGTGTCTTCGTCGGACAACGGCGCCAGCTTTTCCTGCTCATGCACCCAGCAGAACAGGCGGTGGTCGAAGTCGTCGCCGCCCAGCGCGGAGTCGCCGCCGGTGGCCAGCACTTCAAACACGCCTTTGGACAGCTTCAGGATCGAGATATCGAAGGTGCCGCCGCCCAGGTCGTACACGGCGAAGATGCCTTCCGAGCCGTTATCCAGGCCGTAGGCAATGGCCGCCGCAGTCGGTTCGGACAGCAGGCGCAGCACGTTGATGCCGGCCAGTTGCGCGGCGTCCTTGGTCGCCTGGCGTTGCGCTTCGTCGAAATAAGCCGGCACGGTGATCACGGCGCCGACCAGGTCGTCGCCCAGCGAGTCCTCGGCGCGCTGGCGCAGGGTGGCCAGGATTTGCGCGGACACTTCGACCGGCGACTTCACGCCGGCCACGGTCTTCAACTGCACCATGCCCGGCGCATCGACGAAGTCGTACGGCAGGTTCTCGGCGTAGGCGATGTCCTTCAGGCCGCGGCCCATGAAGCGCTTGACCGACACGATGGTGTTCTTCGGGTCGGTGGTCTGGTGGGCTTGCGCCTTCAGGCCGATATTGGCATGGCCATTCGGCAGATAACGCACCACGGAAGGCAGCAGCGGATGGCCGTCCTCGTCGTTCAGCACTTCTGGAATGCTGCTACGGACGGTCGCTACCAGCGAATTGGTGGTGCCGAGGTCGATACCCACTGCCAGGCGGTGCTGGTGCGGGGCGGTCGACATGCCCGGTTCGGAAATCTGCAAAAGAGCCATGGTGAAACCTGTATTGTTCTTTTACGCCTCGATGGCGTCGTAAGCGAAGCGCACTTCTTCGCCGAATTTTTCGATGAACATCAGCGCGCGCACACCTTGCGCGACGGCGTGATAGTCAGCGCTATTGCAATGCTGCTCGATCTCCGCCAGCTGGGCCTTGCGCGCGGCGCGCAGCTGGCCATCCAGCTTGTCCAGCAGGTCGGCGTCCTTGCCGGCGCGTGCTTCGGCCAGCTCTTCGCGCCATTCCATCTGCTGCATCAGGAATTCCATCGGCATGGCCGTATTGGATTCCATCTTCAAATCGACGCCATTCAGCTCGCACAGGTATTGCGCGCGCTTCTGCGGATTCTTCAGGGTCTGGTAGGCCTCGTTGGAGCGGGTCGACCATTGCATGGCGACGCGCTTCTCGGCATCGGTGGCGTTGACGAACTTGTCGGGATGGACGCGGCTCTGGACTTCGCGATAGGCTGCGTCCAACGCAGCCGTATCTACGGAGAACTGCTGGGGAAGCTGGAAGAGTTCGAAGTGGTTTTGCACGATATTAAATGCGGAAGCTTTCGCCGCAGCCGCAAGCGTCCTTCTCGTTCGGGTTGTTGAACTTGAAGCCCTCGTTCAGGCCTTCGCGCGCGAAGTCCAGTTCGGTGCCGTCAATGTACGGCAGGCTTTTCGGGTCGACAAAGACCTTCACGCCGTGCGACTCGAAGACGGAATCCTCTTCCGCCACTTCGTCCACGTATTCCAGCTTGTAAGCCAGACCGGAGCAGCCGGTCGTGCGTACGCCAAAACGCAGGCCAATGCCCTTGCCGCGACGCTCGATGTAGCGGTTGATATGCTTGGCTGCTTTTTCGGTCAGGGTGACTGCCATAACGTCCTCGCTTATGCGCCGTGCTTGGCCTTGTAGTCGCTCACAGCTGCCTTGATGGCGTCTTCCGCCAGGATGGAGCAGTGGATTTTCACTGGCGGCAGTGCCAGCTCTTCCGCGATCTGGGTGTTCTTGATGGCCAGCGCTTCATCCAGCGATTTGCCCTTCACCCATTCGGTGACCAGCGAGCTGGAGGCGATTGCCGAACCGCAGCCGTAGGTCTTGAATTTCGCGTCTTCGATCTTGCCGTCCGCGCCAACCTTGATTTGCAGCTTCATCACGTCGCCGCACGCAGGTGCGCCCACCATGCCGGTACCGACGGTCTCGTCGCCCTTTTCAAAGGAACCGACGTTGCGCGGGTTTTCGTAGTGGTCGAGGACTTTTTCCGAGTATGCCATTTTGATGCTCCCTTAGATTCTGTAATTAGTGCGCTGCCCACTGGATGGTGGAGAGGTCCACGCCATCCTTGTACATTTCCCACAGTGGGGACAGTTCGCGCAGCTTGCCCACTTTGCCTTTCAGCAGGTCGACGGCGAAGTCGACGTCTTGTTCGGTGGTGAAGCGGCCGATGGTGAAACGGATCGAGCTGTGCGCCAGTTCGTCGCTGCGGCCCAGGGCGCGCAGGACGTAAGATGGTTCCAGCGAAGCGGAAGTACAAGCGGAACCGGACGAAACGGCCAGGTCCTTGACCGCCATGATCAGCGACTCGCCTTCCACGTAGTTGAAGCTCACGTTCAGGTTGTGCGGCACGCGGTGGTCCATGTCGCCGTTGACGTAGGTTTCTTCGATTTCCTGAAGGCCTTTCGCCAGGCGGTCGCGCAGCGCGCGGATGCGGGCGATCTCGGATTCCATCTCCACTTTCGCCAGGCGGAAGGCTTCGCCCATCGCCACGATCTGGTGGGTAGGCAGGGTGCCGGAGCGCAGGCCGCGCTCATGGCCGCCACCGTGCATCTGCGCTTCGATACGCACGCGCGGCTTGCGGCACACGTACAGGGCGCCCACGCCTTTCGGGCCGTAGGTCTTGTGCGCGGTGAAGGTCATCAGGTCGACTTTCAGGTCTTGCAGGTCGATCGCCACCTTGCCGGTCGCTTGCGCGGCGTCGCAGTGGAAGATGATGCCTTTCTTGCGGCAGAAGGCAGCGATTTCCTTGATCGGCTGGATCACGCCGATTTCGTTATTGACCAGCATGACCGAAACCAGGATGGTGTCCGGACGCACGGCGGCTTCCAGCTGTTCGATGGTGATCAGGCCATTGTCCTGGGTGTCCAGGTAGGTGGCGTCGAAGCCCTGGCGCTCCAGTTCACGCACGGTGTCCAGCACGGATTTGTGCTCGGTCTTGACCGTGATGATGTGCTTGCCCTTGGACTTGTAGAAGTTGGCCGCGCCTTTCAGGGCGAGGTTGTTCGACTCGGTGGCGCCGGAGGTCCAGATGATTTCGCGCGGGTCGGCGTTGACCAGGGCGGCGACGTGGCCACGCGCTTCTTCCACCGCTGCTTCGGCGGTCCAGCCGTACATATGGCTGCGGGAGGCCGGGTTGCCGAACTGTTCGCGCAGGTAAGGGATCATCTTGTCCGCAACGCGTGGATCGATCGGCGTGGTGGCCGAGTAGTCCATGTAGATCGGGAAATGCGGCGCGGTCTTGAATTCTACCGGTGCGATGTTCTTTTCAGGGGCGTTCATCTAATTACTCCAAATCGGTTAACCGAGCGCTGCTTGGTTGCTGTTGCGGTGTACGACTACCGGCTGTTCCGCCGCAGCCTTGGCTTTTTGCTGGTCAACCAGGTCCTGCAGCGATACGGAATCCAGGTAATCGACCATCTTTTCATTCAGGGTGGCCCACAGTTCGTGGGTCATGCAGCGGGTGCCATTCGCGTGGTCCGCGCCGTGGCAGTTTTCCTTGCCGCCGCACTGGGTTGCATCGAGCGGTTCATCGACAGCGATAATGATGTCGGCGACGGTCACCTTGTCTGCCTTGCGGGCCAGGCTGTAGCCGCCGCCAGGGCCGCGGATCGATTCCACGATTTCGTGGCGGCGCAGCTTGCCGAACAGTTGTTCGAGATAAGACAGGGAGATCGACTGGCGCTGGCTGATCCCGGACAGCGTCACCGGACCCTTGCCCTGGCGCATAGCCAGGTCAATCATCGCAGTCACAGCAAAACGGCCTTTGGTAGTCAGACGCATCACAACCTCGGTTCAACTCAGTTAAAATATCGTTCTGTCGCGCATTTGTTAGCCGGATTACTTGAACGATTTAGTCAAGTATACCAGACTTGCGCAGACCTTGCCGGACGCGCCTTCAGGCGCCCGAGGGGTAACGCGCGCCGAACTTAGCGCTTCAGCAAATTCATTGGGCCGAACAAGGCCTGCATTTCCTTATTGGCAATAAACGACAGGTTGTACGGGTGCTCCGCTACGATCTGCGGCAGCGCCTGCACGCTCGGCAGCTTGTTGAGCTGCTCCGCAATCTTCCCCCAGAGAATCAATTTAGGCTGCTGGACAGCCAGCGCCTGCATGACCGTGTCGAAGAATGGCAGCCAGGCTTTAGCATCTTTCACTGGAGCAACGTGCGGACGGAACACCAGGGACGCGTTCAGCAGCAGGAAACCGTGGCTGTGCAGGCGCTCCTGCATCTCAGCCAGGGTCTGGATCGCGGCGCCGCTCCGGGCGCGGGCCGCACAGGCAGCCAGCGCTTCGCCGGCGCTATTCGACGCCTCCAGCTGGCCATCGGCCACCAGCAGCATTTTCATGAAATTGCGCAGGGAGGTCGCCTTGTTGACCGGCTTGGACAGGCCGCCGCCCGCCTCTGCCGACCACAGGCTGCCAACGGCGCCGTCCATGAAGCAGACGCCGGTGGCGCTTTCGGCGCGCGGGTATGGACCCTCGCCTACCAGTACGTACCGCACGCGCTCCAGTGGCTGCTCGAAGGCGGCAAACAGGCGCAGCTCGGTCGGCAGGTAGTTGTCCACCGCCAGCTCAGCCAGATAAGTCGGGCTGGCCGCCGCCATGGCACGCAGGCCGCTTTCCAGCACCGGGCGCCACGACGGATGGGCGCGCTCAAGCGCTTGCTGGATAGGGCTGGGGATCGTCATGGGGCTGTCGGCGTTGGGCAAAGGCGAAATTGTATCTCCGCCAGCCCGCGCGGTCTATGGCCGGTCGCCCTTCAGCTTCAGGTTGGCGAGCCACAGCTTGCGCGACAGGAAGGCGAGCACCAGCAGGACCAGCACGCCCACGGCGGCCACCATCGACCAGATGCGCTGCACGTTCTCCGCGTTGCGCAGGTCTTTCGCCTTGTCGTCTTTCTGGCGCAGCAGCTCCTCGTTCTCACGGTTCTTCTTCTGCAACTGGGCCTCGGCACTGGTGTCGTCCTGCAGCTTGCGCGAGGCGCGCGCGAACACCTTCAGCGCAAACTCCTTTTGGCCCACATAGTCCAGCGCGCGGGCGTATTCGAGCAAGGCTTCGGCATCGATATAGTCGAAATTGGCCGCTTCGACGATGGAGCGCCCTTCTTCCAGCTGGCCCAGGTAGATCAGGGCGATCCCCTCGTTGAATTGTGAAGTTTCGATGGCCAGCGTATCGCCAGCCGCATGGCCGGCCTGCTTCGATTCCCGGCTTAGGCGCAGCGCCTCCTTGTAGTCCTGGCTGCGCAAGCTGAAGTCGGCCAGCGAGACTTGCAGGCGAGGCACCATCTCGTTCATCCGGTGCTTTTGCAGCCAGGCTACCACCTCGGCCAATGCGCTGCGCGCCCGCGCCAGCTGCCCCGCCTCGTCGGCGATCTGCCATTCCGTATAGCTGGCCCGGATGGCAATCCCGTCGAGCGGAATGGCTGCGGCCTTGGCTTTCAGCGCATCGACTGCCTTCAGCGCCTGCTGGCCCTCGCCCGCCAATCCGCTCAGCGCAAGGGCGCGTGCGCGCAGGGCCATGAACTGGATCACGGGCTGGTTCGAGGCATTGGCCAGCGTCACGGCGCGGTCCATGTGCTCCAACCCTTTACGGCCATTGCCCTGCCGGATAGCGTCCTGCCCCGAAGTAATCGTCGTCTTGGCCTGCATCGCCAGGTCCTTCGTCTGCTGCGCCATCTGGTGCGCCATGGCCAGCGCCAGGGTCGCGGCCTCATCCTCGCCTTGCACCGACTTGACGTAGGCGCGGTCCAGCAGGCTGTTGGCGACGATGGACTCATCGCCCAGCTGGCGCCCGATGCGCTCTTCAGTCTCGGCAGCCTGCAGCGCGGCGCCACTGTCGGTGCCGCGCAGTACATTGCTGAGCAAGGAATAGTAAGCCGCCTGGTCGCGCTGCGGCCATTGCCCAACCTGGGGCTTCAGTTTGCGCAGTTCGGCCAGGGTATGGCTGGGGGCCAGGTAGGAAAATTCGCGCAGCTGGTCCAGCCGCCCATGTTGAGCAGCCACATCCTGCGCCCAGGCCGGCGCGTGGGACAGAACAGCAGCCAGGATTGCCGCGCCAAGCCGGCGCGGTAGATTGCGGAACATGCGGGCCCTCAGTGTGACGAAAAGTAAAGTATTTTACTGCTCGGCAAACAAATCATGGGCATTCAGGATGGCAAAAGCGATTTCCGGATGACGTTCCAGGCAGCGGCGCACTGCGGCGGGCACGGCCTGGCGGGTTTTGCGGCACAGGCCGGGTCGCTGGCTCAGCTCGATCTGGAAACCGCGCACGGTGCGCACCTCGTTCGGACCGGGGGCGATGCGGATCGATACGCCCAGCTGCTCCTGCAGGCGCTGGCCGACCCGCATCAGCTCGGAATAGGTGGCGATGGCTTCGATCCGCTCCAGCAGGCGCTTCTCTTCCTCCTTCGTCAGGCGAAGGATGCGCAGGTCGGCTTGCGGGTCGTCCAACAGCAACTCGCGGTCGCAATCGCAAGCACCTGGCGGACACTCTTTCCGGATCGGGAACGGCGGCATCGTCATCGCCCCAGTATCCGTTGCTTGCATCGTGCTGTCAAACTTCTACCTCTGGTTGCACTTGTGTGCGCCCCACAAGTTTCGTACAGTGCAGAATTGATAAAAATTGCCTATTGAGAAACTCGTGACTAACGCACCGGAAGGCCTGCAATTTCTCGCATCCCCAGGCGACCTGGGCCAGCAAATCGCAGGATTTGACTGGTCTTCCACCCCGCTCGGGCCGCTCGACGCGTGGCCGCAAAGCTTGCGCACCACCGTCAACCTGATGCTCAACTCCAGTCATCCGATCTGGATTGGCTGGGGGCCCGATGCGACCTTCCTTTATAACGACGCCTATATCGACGTATTGGGCGCCGCCAAGCATCCCAGCGCCCTGGGCCGGCCAGCGCGCGATGTATGGGCTGAGATCTGGCATTTCTGCGGCCCGCTGGCGGACAAAGTGTTTGAACGCGCGCAGCCAAGCTATGTGGAGGCGGTCCAGCTCTTCATGAGCCGGGGCGACTGGCTGGAGGAAGTCTGGTACTCCTTCTCCTACAGCCCGATCTTCAACGAGGCCGGTGCAGTGGGCGGCCTGTTCTGCCCTTCCACCGACACGACCGCTTCGCGGCTGAATGCGCGCCGCCTGGCGTCGCTCTCGGCGCTGTCGGCGTCGGCCCTGCGCGAGCAGGACGTGGCCAGCGCCTGCGCCACGGCCATGCACACCATTGCCGAGAACCCG
Organism: Pseudoduganella sp. OTU4001; assembly: GCF_038440195.1. Taxonomy (NCBI): domain Bacteria; kingdom Pseudomonadati; phylum Pseudomonadota; class Betaproteobacteria; order Burkholderiales; family Oxalobacteraceae; genus Pseudoduganella; species Pseudoduganella sp. OTU4001. Next base: position 13,938 of record NZ_JASATG010000014.1, read on the forward strand.
GCCGATATCCCCTTCGCCCTGCTGTTCAAGCGCGTGGGCGACAAGGTTCGCCTGCAGCAGACTGCCCACGTGGCGGAAGCGGCCTGCGATCTGGCGCTGTGGCCGGTGCAGCAAGTCCTGGCCAGCGGCCAGCCGGTGGTGGTGCCGACCGGCGGCCTGCCCGGCCTGCCGCGCAGCCTGGCCGACCAGGCAGTGCGCGAAGCGATGGCGCTGCCCCTCATGGACGGTGTGCTGGTGCTGGGCCTCAGCCCGGCGCGCTTGCTCGATGCGGAGTACCGCACATTCTGCGAGCTGGTGGCCGGCCAGGTGACGGCAGCCATACAGAACGCCAGCGCGGCCGCCGAGCAGCGCCAGCGTGCGGAGGCGCTGGCGGAACTGGACCGCGCCAAGACCGCCTTCTTCAGCAACGTAAGCCACGAATTCCGCACGCCGCTGACGCTGTTGCTGGGCCCTATCGAAGAGGCCCTGGCCGACAGCGCGCAACGCCTGCCCATCGTCCACCATGAGCGGCTGCTGCTGGCGCAGCGCAACGCCTTGCGCCTGCAAAAACTGGTCAATACCCTGCTCGATTTTTCGCGCGTGCAGGCGGGCCGCATGGAAGCCAGCTTCGCCAAAGTCGACCTGGCGGCGCTCACGCGCGACCTGGCCAGCGGCTTCCGGTCGGTCATCGAGAGCGCCGGCCTGCGACTGACCGTGGCCTGCACCGACCTTGGCGACAGCGCGTGGGTGGATGTCGCGATGTTCGAGAAGATCGTCCTGAACCTGCTGTCCAACGCTTTCAAATTCACTTTCGAGGGCGGCATTACCGTGACCTTGCGCCAGGATGGCCAGAACGCCGTGCTGGCGGTGTCCGATAGCGGCGTCGGTATCGCGCTCGAGCACCAGCGGCACATCTTCGAGCGCTTCCACCGTATCGAAGGCGCGCGTTCGCGCACCCACGAGGGCTCTGGCATCGGACTGGCCCTGGTGCACGACCTGGTCGAACTATTGCACGGCAAAATCGTGCTGCGCAGCGTGCCGGACGTCGGCAGCACCTTCACCATTACGCTGCCCCTGGGGCGCGCGCACTTGCGCGACGAGCAGCTGACCCACACGCCGGGCGGCGGCATCGGCCATGCTCGCGACGCCTTCCTGATGGAGGCACAGCGCTGGCTACCCGAGGCCGAGGCGGGCGAACCGTTCCTGGACCTGGCCGATGACGAAGGTGTGCTGACTGTGGGCGCGCATGTGCTGGTGGTGGATGACAATGCCGACATGCGCGACTACCTGGCGCGCCTCTTGCGCCTGCGCTGGCACGTCAGCACAGCAGCCAATGGGCGCGAAGCCCTGCGCCTGATGGAACACAAGACGCCTGATCTGGTGGTATCCGACGTGATGATGCCGGAGCTGGACGGCTTCGGCCTGATTGCCGCCATGCGCGGCGACGATCACCTGCACGATGTGCCGGTGCTGCTGTTGTCGGCCCGTGCCGGCGAAGAAGCACGCATCGAAGGCGTGAACGCCGGCGCCGACGACTATTTGGTCAAGCCCTTCTCCGCCCGCGAACTGGTGACGCGCGTCGATTCGCAGCTGATGCGGGCGCGCATCCGCCAGGCCGAACGCGCCCATATGGCGCGCATGGCCAACACCTTCCAGCAGGCGCCGGCCGCCATCGCCATCGTGCGCGGCCGCCAGCTGCAGTTCGAGCTGGCCAATGAGCGCTTTGTAGAACTAAGCTGGCACCGCGAACTGGTCGGGCGCACGCTGCGCCAGGCCTTCCCGGAGCTGGAGGGCCAGGGCCTGGTGGAGGAACTGGAGCAGGCGCTGACCGGCGGCCAGCCGGTGATCGGCAAGGCGCGGCGTGTCATGCTGAAGCGCGACGGCGCGCTGCAGGAGTGCTATTTCGATTACGTGCACCAGCCGGTACGCAACGCACGCGGCGAGGTGGACCGCATTGCCATCGTCGCGTTTGAAGTGACGGAGCTGGTACGCGCGCGCCGCGATGCGGAACTTGCCAACCGCACCAAGGACGATTTCCTGGCCATGGTGGGGCATGAGCTGCGCAACCCGCTGTCGCCGATCCTGATCGCACTGGAGCTGATGCGCCTGAAAGGCCTGGGCGGCGTGGCGCGCGAGCATGCTGCGATCGAACGCCAGGCCCACCACCTGGTGCGGCTGGTGGACGATCTGCTCGATGTGGCGCGCATTGCGCAGGGCAAGATCACGCTGCGCCTGGAGCGTACCGAATTTTCCCGTCTGCTGGGACAGGCGCTGGAAACGGTCAGCGGCCTGCTGGAGGAACGGCAGCAGACCCTGGAACTGGATGTGCCGGCCGACGGCCTGGCGCTGGATGCGGACCCCATGCGCTTTGTGCAGGTGCTGGTCAACCTGCTGACCAATGCTGCCAAATATTCCAATCCCGGCGGCCGCATTACAGTCAGCGCGCGCGCCGAGCATGGACGCGTGTTGATTACGGTGCGCGACACCGGCATCGGCATCGGCGCCGACATGCTGCCGCATTTGTTCGATAAATTTGTGCAGGCGCCGCAATCGCTGGACCGCTCGCGCGGCGGCCTTGGCCTGGGCCTGTCAATTGCGCGCAGCCTTGTGGAGCTGCATGGCGGCCAGATCGCGGTGTCCAGCTCAGGCACTGGTACCGGCAGCGTGTTCACTGTTCGGGTGCCCCTGGCGGAGGCACACGCTGAACCGGCTGCTGCTGCGCCCGCGCCCGAGGAGTCGGCGGCTGTTGCGCCGAGGCGTGTGCTGCTGGTGGATGACAACCAGGACGTGCTGCAAGGCCTGCGCGCACTGCTCGAGGTGCGCGGCCACGAAGTACAAGCGGTGGGCGATCCGGCCAGCGCACTGCGCGCCAGCGCCAGCTTCGTGCCCGACCTGGCCATCCTCGATATCGGCCTGCCCGGCATGGACGGCTACGAACTGGCCAGCGAATTGCGGCGCCAGCCCGGCTACGGCAACACGCGGCTGGTGGCCTTGTCCGGCTACGGCCAGCAGGCCGACCGGGCGCGTTCGCGCGCGGCAGGCTTTGCGGCGCACCTGGTCAAGCCGATTACACCGGCCCAGCTCTATTCTCTGCTGGCGGATCACCTGGTGTAGTATGGGTGCATGACTGCTCCCGACATCTCCAAACTGAAGATCGAACGCGGCGCAACGGCGCCGCTCCGCCGTCCCAAACCATGGAAGTGGCTGGCCCTTGGGGCGGTCGCTGTAGGCATCATCGCCGTATTTGCCGGCCGCGGCGCCGGCAAGGTGGATGTGGAGACGGTCACCGTGGCGCATGCCTGGCCCTCGCAGGAATACACCCTCTTGAACGCAACCGGCTACGTGGTGGCGCAGCGCAAGGCTGCGCTGTCGTCCAAGGCGACCGGCCGCCTGGAGTGGCTGGGCGTGCTGGAAGGTTCGCGCGTCAAGGCTGGCGAAGTGGTGGCCCGGCTTGAAAACCGCGATGTCTCGGCCAACCTCGGCCAGGTGGAAGCCAATGTGAAGGTGGCGCGCGCCAATCTGGAGCAGGGTTTGGCGGAACAGGCCGACGCGCAGCAGGCCTTCAACCGTGCGCAGGAGCTGCTGGCGCAGAAATTCATCGCGGCCTCCAGCTTCGATGCGGCACAGGCCCGGCTGAATAAGGCCAAGGCTGCCGTGGCCGCGCAACGCGCCGCCATCGCCGCCGCCGAAGCCAGCGCCCGCGCCGCGCGCGTGGCGGTGGACCAGACCGAGATCCGCGCGCCATTCGACGGCGTGATCCTGACCAAGAATGCCAACGTGGGCGACAACATCACGCCCTTCTCTTCCGCCGCGGACAGCAAGGGCGCGGTGGTGACCATCGCCGACATGGACACGCTGGAAGTGGAGGCCGATGTCTCCGAATCCTCGCTGGCCAAGATCACGGCCGAGCAGCCGGTCGAGATCCAGTTGGACGCCTTCCCCGAACTGCGGCTGGCGGGCGTGGTGTCGCGCATGGTGCCGACGCTGGACCGCAGCAAGGCCACGCTGCTGGTCAAGGTGCGCTTCAACGACAGGGACCCGCGGGTGCTGCCGGATATGAGCGCCAAGGTGGCGTTCCTGTCCAAGCCGGTGCCGGAGCCTGACCGCAAGCCGGTAACGGCCGTGCAGCCGGCCGCGATCGTGCAGCGCGACGGCAAGCCGGCGCTATTCGTGGTGGCGGGCGAGCAGGCCAGGTTGCGGCCGGTGCGCACCGGCCGCAAGGTGGGCGAACTGGTGGAAGTCAGCGGCGTCAAGCCGGGCGACAAGGTCGTGCTGGCGCCGAGCGAAAAGTTGAAGGACGGCGCTGCCGTCGCGGCGGCGAAGAAATGACGCCGCTGGTCCAGATTGAGCACCTGAGCAAATCCTATCGGCGCGGCGGCCAGCAAGTGCCGGTGCTGACCGATATCACGCTCGACATCCAGGCGGGCGACTTCACGGCGCTGATGGGGCCATCCGGCTCCGGCAAAAGCACCCTGCTCAACCTGATCGCCGGCATCGACAAGCCGGATAGCGGCGTGCTGCGCGTCGACGGGCTCGATATCGCCGGCATGTCGGAGGCGTCGCTGGCGCACTGGCGCGCCAGCAACGTCGGCTTCATCTTCCAGTTCTACAACCTGATGCCGGTGCTGACCGCTTTCGAAAACGTGGAGCTGCCGCTGATGCTCACCTCCCTCAGCCGCCGCGAGCGGCGCGAGCGCGTTGAACTGACCTTGTCCATGGTTGGCCTGGCGGACCGCATGGACCACCTGCCCAGCGAGCTGTCGGGCGGCCAGCAGCAGCGTGTGGCGATCGCCCGCGCCATCGTCACCGACCCGCGCCTGATCGTGGCCGACGAACCGACCGGGGACCTGGACAAGCAGTCCGCCGCCGACGTGCTGGCCCTGCTGAACCAGTTGAACCTGGAACTGGGCAAGACCATCATCATGGTCACCCACGACTCCCACGCCGCACGACAGGCGCGCAAGCTGGTGCACCTGGAAAAAGGCGAGCTTCTCAGCGAGACGGCCTGACACGAGGCGCGCCCATGTACTTGCTCCGCCTGATCAGCCGCAACGCCTGGCGCCACAAGCTGCGCTCCATCCTGACGGTGCTGGGGCTGATGGTGGCCACCATTTCCTTCGGCTTCCTGCAAACGGTGGTGGACGCCTGGTATGCCGGCGCGGAAGGCGCCGCCAGCACCACCCTGGTGACGCGCAACGCCACCTCGCTGGTGTTTCCCCTGCCCTTGTCCTACCAGGCCCGCATCCGCGCGGTGGAAGGCGTGAACAGGGTCGGCTATGCCAACTGGTTTGGCGGCATCTACCAGGACCCGAAGAATTTCTTCGCGCAGTTCGCCGTCTCCGGCGCCAGCTACCTGGACATCTACCCCGACTACATCATGCCGGAAGCCGACCGCGCCGCCTTCCTGCGCGACCGCAAAGGCGCCATCGTCGGCCGCAAGCTGGCCAACCAGTACGGCTTCAAGGTCGGCGATACGATCCCGATCAAAGGCACCATCTATCCCGGCCAATGGGAGTTCGTGGTGCGCGCCATCTACGACGGGCGCAAGGAGACCACTAATACCGCCACCATGTTCTTCCATTGGGACTACGTGAACGAGGGCCTGAAGAAGATCTATCCGCGCCGCGCCAACCAGGTGGGCGTCTACGTGGTGCAGATCGGCCAGCCGGAGAATGCGGCCGCGATTTCGGGCGCGATCGACGCCCAGTTCCGCAACTCGCTGGCGGAAACGCTGACGGAGACCGAGAAAGCGTTCCAGCTAGGCTTCGTATCGATGTCGGAGGCGATTGTGGTGGCGGTACGCATAGTGTCCTTCGTGGTCATCCTCATCATCATGGCGGTGATGGCCAACACCATGGCCATGAGCGCGCGCGAGCGGCTGGCGGAATATGCCACGCTGAAGGTGCTGGGCTTCGGCCCCGGTTTCCTGGCGGCGCTGATCTTTGGCGAATCGCTGCTGCTGGCGGGCGTCGGCTGCCTGCTCGGCGTATTGCTGCTGTTCCCGCTGGCGAGCGGCTTCGCGCAAGCCATGGGCACCATGTTCCCGGTGTTCCAGGTGGCGCCGCTGACGGTTCTGCAGCAGGTGCTGGCCGCACTGGCGGTAGGCGTGGTGGCAGCTATTGCGCCGACCCTGCGCGCAGCGCGCGTCAATATCGTGGAGGGGCTGCGCAGCATCGGCTAACGGCATGGCATGAAGATCCCCTTCTCCTACATCTTCCGCAACCTGTGGACGCGCCGGCTGACCACCGCGCTGACGGCCGCCGGCCTGGCCCTGGTGGTGTTCGTGTTCGCCACCGTGCTGATGCTGGACGAGGGCTTGCGCACCACGCTGGTGGCGACCGGGGAGCAGGATAATGTGGTGGTGATCCGCCGCTCGGCCGAAACCGAAGTGCAGAGCGGCGTCGACCGGCGCCAGGCCGCCATCATTGCCAGCCATCCTGCGATTGCCATGGGCAGCGATGGCCAACCGCTGGTGTCGAAAGAAACCGTGGTGCTGATATCCCTGCACAAGCGCGGTTCGGCCAAGCCATCCAACGTTGTCATCCGCGGCATCACGCCGACCGGCCTGGCCATGCGCCAGCAGGTCAAACTCACCGCCGGCCGCATGTTCCGTCCCGGCGCCTCGGAAGTGATTGCCGGCGCCAGCATCGCGCGCCGCTTTGAAGGCGCGGGCATCGGCGAAACCCTGCGCTTCGGCCAGCGCGAATGGACCGTGGTCGGCCTGTACGACGCCGACAACAGCGGCTTCGATTCGGAAATCTGGGGCGACTCCGAACAGCTGCTGCAAGCCTTCCGCCGCCTGGCCTACTCCTCCGTGATCGTGCGCCTGGCCGACGGCAAGCAGTTCGACACCCTGCGCCGCGACCTGGAATCCGACCAGCGCCTGACCGTGCAGGCCAAGCGCGAACGGGTGTTCTACGCCGACCAGTCGAAGGCGCTGTCCAACTTCATCAGCTACCTGGGGCTGGTGCTATCGATCGTGTTCTCGCTCGGCGCCACCATTGGCGCCACCATCACCATGTACGCCTCGGTCGCCAACCGGGTGGGCGAGATCGGCACCCTGCGCGCGCTGGGCTTCCAGCGCCGCTCCATCCTGGCCGCCTTCCTGGCCGAAGCCATGCTGCTGGCCCTGGTCGGCGGCGCGGTGGGCTTGGGCTGCGCCTCCTTCATGCAGTTCCTGTCCTTCTCGACTACCAACTTCCAGTCCTTCTCGGAGCTGGCGTTCGGTTTCAAGCTCAGTCCCGCCATCGCCGTCAAAACTATGCTGTTTGCGCTGGCGATGGGCTTCGTGGGCGGCTTCCTGCCAGCCTTCCGCGCCGCCCGGCTGCAGATCGTCGACGCCCTGCGCGCTGCGTAAAAACCTGCCAGTTTCGTTGCGAAAATGCCACTAAGATTGCTTTTATGAAAATACATCAATGAACGAACGTGCTAAACTTTCCGGGCGGAAAATTCGCACCTCTTTTTTTGGAATCTGATGGCTTCCCACTTCCCCCGCCTTACCCTGATGCGCCTGGCTGCCGCCTTTTGGCTGGCCTGCGCTTGCGGCCATGCGGCAGCGGAAGAGCGGCGCGTACTGGTGCTGTACTCGCTCGGTGCGGATTCGTCCTCGGCCTGGCAGCGCTTGGTGCACAAGGGCCTGTACGATGAACTGGGACGCAGCAGCCAGGGCGCCACGCCGGCCATTTTCGAAGAGCGCTTCGACGCCAACCGCGTGGGCGAGGAAAAATCCGTGGAAGGCATGGCGCCCTATCTGGAAACCAAATACGCCGATGTGAAGTTCGACGCCATCGTCACCGAAAACTTCGTCGCTTCGCGCTTCCTGGCCAGCCATCCCGAACTGTTTCCTGGTGTGCCGCGCCACTACGTCAACCATGGCCGCGACCAATGGATGCCGCGCGACGGCATCGGCTACGAGGTCACTTCGGATTTCGTGCGCGCTCTGGGCGTGATCCCGATGGTGGCGGCAAACGTACGCCACATCGCCGTGGTTGGCGACACCACCTCTCGCGGCAAGCTGTGGCTCGATCGCGTGCGCAGCGCCACGGCGCACTTCCCAAAAATCCGCTTTGAGATCTGGGATGACGGCAGCGTGGAGGAACTGCGCGAGCGCGCCTCAAAGCTGGACCGCAACAGCGCCATTTTCATGCTGGCATCGCTGCGCGGTGAAGGCCCCACGCGCGTGCAGCCTCGCGAACTGGCGTTGCAGATCGCCAGCGCAACCAGGGCGCCCATCTTCACCCATTCCGAATCGCTGGTGATGCCCGGCGTGGTGGGCGGCTATGTGGTGAGCGGCGAGGCCGTGGGCCGCATGATGGCGCGCCTGCTGCTTGGCCAGCCGGCCATGACTCCGCAGGTGCAGGGCTACTATTTCGACTTCCCCACCGCGCACCGCGCCGGCCTGCGCAATATCCCGCAGGATGCGGTGATGCTGAACCGGCCGCACAATGTGTGGGAGCTGTATCGCTGGCAGATCGTATCTGCCGGCGCCATGATCGTGATCGAGGGCTTGCTGATTACCGCGCTGGTGCTGTCGCTGCGCTCGCGCCGCCGCACCATGAATGAGCTGGCGCTTGAACGCAGCAGCCTGGAAGACCGCATCCTGCAGCGCACGCTGGAACTGCTGCAGGCCAACCGCAAGCTGGAAGAGCTGGCGACCACCGACCCGCTGACCGGCATCGCCAACCGGCGCAAGATGACGGAGCAGATCGCGCAGGAGCTGGAACGCGCGCGGCGCTTCCACCATCCGCTGTCGCTGCTCATGGTCGACATCGACCATTTCAAGCGCATCAACGACACCTATGGCCACGAAGTGGGCGACCAGGCCATCATCCAGACGGCGACGCTGCTGACAGCCCATATGCGGGCGGTCGACGCGGTGTCGCGCTTCGGCGGCGAAGAGTTCGTGCTGCTGATGCCCGAGACCCACATCGCCGTGGCCATGCACGCGGCCGAGCGGCTGCGTGCGCAAGCGGCCCAGCTGCGCATTCCCGCAGAGGGCGGCATGGAGGTTGAACTGACCATCAGCATCGGCGTGGCGGCGGCCGATCCGCATGGCACGCCGGATACGCCCTCCTCCCTGCTGGTACGGGCCGATAAAGCCCTGTACCGCGCCAAGAAGGAAGGACGCAACCGCGTCGTCCAGTTCTGATTACTCGGTGTCGGGCTGGACGGAAGGATGCGCGGCCTTGAAAGCCGGCAGGTCGGTGCAATTGGCCGCAATGCGCGCCACGTTCGGGTACGGCGCCAGGTCGATCTCGAACCGCTGGGCATTGAATACCTGCGGCACCAGGCAGCAATCGGCGATGGTTGGAGTATCGCCGTAGCTAAAGCGGCCCATGTCGCCGTCGCGCTCCAGATGCGCTTCCAGCGCCGTCATGCCTTCCGCCATCCAGTGGCGGTACCACTCGGATTTCTGCTCTTCGCTCAGGCCCATCGGGCCTTTGAGGTACTTCAGCACGCGCAGGTTCATGATCGGATGGGTGTCGCAGGCGATGGTTTGCGCCAGCGCGCGCACGCGGGCGCGGCCCACCGCGTCCTGCGGCAGCAGCGGCACCAGCGGGTGCACCTCTTCCAGGTACTCGATAATCGCCAGCGACTGCGTCAGCACGATACCGTTGTCCTCCAGCGCCGGCACCAGGCCGGCCGGATTCACGTCGCGGTACTTGGGCGCCAGCTGCTCGCCGCCGTCGCGCAGCAGGTGCACCGGCACCGAGTCGTACGCCAGGCCTTTCAGGTTCAGCGCAATGCGGACGCGGTAGGCGGCCGAACTGCGGAAGTAGGTAAACAGCTTCATGCCCGTTCCTCGTAGTTGCGCACCGTCTGGTCGATGGCGCCGAAGATGGTCCTGCCTTGCGCATCATGCATCTCGATGCGCACGGTGTCGCCGAACTGCAGGAAGCCGGTCTGCGGCTTGCCGCTTTCGATGGTTTCGTACATGCGTACTTCCGCCAGGCAGCAGTAGCCTACGCCGCCGTTGGCGATGCTGGAGCCATGCAGGCTGCCCTGCTTGTTCGACACAGTGCCGGAACCGATGATGGTGCCGGCGCACAGCTCGCGCGTCTTGGCGGCGTGCGCCACTAGCTGGGCGAAACTGAAGGTCATGTCTTCGCCGGCATTGGGCTTGCCGAAAGGCTGGCGGTTGATCTGCACCAGCAGCGGCAGGCGCAGCTTGTTGTCCTGCCAGTCCTTGCCCAGTTCATCCGGCGTGACGGCGACCGGCGAGAAGGCGCTGGCCGGCTTGGAGTTGAAGAAGCCGAAGCCCTTTGCCAGTTCATTCGGGATCAGGTTGCGCAGCGAAACGTCGTTGACCAGCATGACCAGGCGGATCGCCTTGCCGGCTTCCTCGTCGCTGGCGCCCATCTTCACGTCGCCGGTGATGACGGCGACCTCCGCTTCCAGGTCGATGCCCCAGGCTTCGTCCAGCGCGAAAATGGCGTCGCGCGGGCCGACGAAGCTGTCCGAACCGCCCTGGTACATCAACGGGTCGGTATAGAAGGACTCTGGCACTTCGGCATTGCGCGCCTTGCGCACCAGCTCAACGTGGTTGATGTAGGCGGAACCGTCGGCCCATTGGTAGGCGCGCGGCAGCGGCGAGTGGCACATGCTTTCGTCGAAAGGCTTGGCGCCGGATGCGCTACCCTGGTTCAGCAGGGCGTAGATCTGTTTCAGTTGCGGCGCAGCGGTATCCCAGTTGTCCAGCGCATCCTGCATGGTGGCGGCGATGTTCGGGACCGGCTGGCAGGATTTCAGGTCGCGGCTGACGACGACCAGGCGGCCGTCACGGCTGCCGTCTTTCAGGGAGGCGAGTTTCATTCTGTTCTTTCTTAATTCTGTGGCGCGTGCATCCAGGCGGCGTGCTTGGGCGCTTTTTTCGTTTTAGACCATTCTTCCAGCATTTCCCACTTCACTTCGTCCAGCTTTTGCATCATTTCCGGCGTGCCGGTGTTGGCCGCCAGTTCCAGGCGGTGGCCGTTCGGATCGAAGAAGTAGATCGACTTGAAGATGGTGTGGTTGACCGGGCCCAGCACTTCGATGCCGGCGGCGACCAGGCGCTCCTTGGCGGCCAGCAGCTCATCCATCGATGCCACTTCCAGCGCCAGGTGCTGTACCCAGGCCGGGGTGTTTTCGTCGCGGCCCATTTCCTTCTGGGTTGGCAGCTCGAAGAAGGCCAGGATGTTGCCCTGCCCGGCGTCCAGGAACACGTGCATATACGGGTCCGGCGCCTTGGTCGATGGCACTTCGTCTTCGGCGATGGCCAGCACGAAGTTCATGTTCAGGTGCTTGACGTACCACTCGACGGTTTCCTTGGCATCCTTGCAGCGGTAGGCAACGTGGTGGATTTGCTTGATTTTCATGGCGGGGCTCCTTTGCTATTCCGCCATTAAACCCCTGTTTCAGCTATCATACAAACGATATTTTCACGTTGATTTATTAATTTTTCTGATGAATCCAACCATACGCCAAATGCGCGCCCTGGTGGCCGTGGCGCGCACCGGCAGCTTTACCTCCGCCGCCGACCTGCTGCATGTGACCCAGTCCGCCCTCTCCGGCCAGATCAAGGAACTGGAACAACTGCTGGGCGTGAAAGTTGTGGAGCGCAATACGCGGCGCGTGCAGCTGTCCGAAGTGGGACGCGAGCTGTATCCGCTGTTCGACAAAATGCTGCAGGACCTGGACGGGGCGATGGCGGATATCGCCAGCCGCAAGGCGCTGAAGAAAGGCATCGTGCGGGTGGCGGCGCCACAGATGATGGCGTGCACCCTGCTGCCGCAGGTGATCGGCAGCTTCCGCGCTTCGTATCCTGACGTGCAGGTGCAGCTGGTTGACTGCCCGGTCGACAACGTGGCAGCGCGCGTGGTGAGTGGCGAGGTCGATGTCGGCATTGGGCCCGAGCGCGACGTGACTGCCGAGGTGGATGCGCAGTTGCTGTTCGAAATGCCGTTCGTGGTGGTGTTCCCGCCCGGCCACGCGCTGTCTGCGCGGCGCCGTGTCGCCTGGTCGGAAGTCAACCAGCACTCCTTCATCGCCCTGCAAGGCCAGTTCACCGAGCGCCTGCTGCGCGACATGACCACGCTGGCGCCGTATAACGAGGTGACTTTCATGACCACTGCGCTGGCCATGGTGGCGGCGGGGCTGGGCATCACCGCCTGCCTGCCCTACGCCGAGCCGATGGTGCGCTTGTACGGGCTGGAAATGCGGCCGCTGGTCGAGCCTGAACTCAAGCGCAAATTCTTCATCTACACCAAGACTTCCCGTACGCCCTCGCCGGCGGCGGAACGCTTCATCAGCGTGCTCGCCGAGTATTCCCTATAATTTGCGGCATGTCGCACAATACGATTGAAGCCAACCAGGCTATGGACAAGTTCGACGGCCACCACCAGGTGTGGCTGTTCGGTTACGGCTCGCTAATTTACAAGGCGGACTTCCCCTTCGTCGAGCGCCGTCCCGCGCATATTTTCGGCTGGTCGCGCCGCTTCTGGCAGGGATCGCACGACCATCGCGGCACGCCCGAGGCGCCGGGCCGTGTGGCCACGCTGGTGCCGGCGGAAGGCGCCGTCTGCCACGGCATGGCCTACCTCGTCACGCCGGAAGAATTCGCCCACCTCGACCACCGCGAAAAGAACGGCTACCTGCGCGTGGCGATCGACATCCACTTCGAATCCGGCGGCGTCGAGGAAGGCCTGATCTACATCGCAGCGGCCGGCAACGCCGCCTGGCTCGGCGAAGCGTCCGTCGAAGAAATCGCGCGCCACATCGCCTCCGCCGCCGGGCCTAGCGGCCCCAACGCCGAATACCTGCTCAGCCTCGCCGCCGCGCTGCGCGAGATGGGCCACCATGACGAACACGTCCACGCGATCGAGGCATACATTTCTACACACTTCAATGCATAAAAAGCGTCCGAATCAGCACTAGCGCTGAACCTAACGCACCTACTGCACATGCCAAAACCAACATTGAATTCCTTGCCGCATCATTGTCTCGAAAGTGGTAATGGATAAACCTTGTAAACATAAAACCTCCATGTTTTACGACATTCCGAAGTGAATAATCGCATATAAAAATGCCGATGCAAGCGCAAAGAATAGCGACACACAAAAGCAAGAGAAATGACGCACCCAACTGACACCCATTTGCTTCTCGGCCGAAGTTGGATAGAGTGCGCCACCGGCTGCGACGATACTGCTCATCACCAAGCAAACATTCGCAAGACCGTTTGAAACTTGCAAGAGCGCTGCGGGAGGCGCGACAAACTGGCTAGCTGCGGTACCGTATTCATGCAGCGCAGAAGCACAAAATGTAATCGCAACCCAACATAACTGGCCATCCTTTACCGGAGTAATCCATTTCAACGACGTTCGCGCCGGCGCTGGCAACGGTAACGGTCTAAGCAGACAAAGAATAAAAACCGGCGCCAGCAGAGGGACGACAATGTTTACGAGAAACCAGCCCATGATGGCCTCCTGGGTCAGAACAGATCCATTTGCCCCGCTGTGGCGGCGGCGCGGGCGCGGGCGCCGGAGGGTGGGATGTGTTCGGGGCGCTTGAACTGGGTACAGTCGAGGGAGCGGAACTTGCTGTGGCGGCCGAGGAAGCCGTAGCGGGTGATGCCTTTGTCGATGCGCTGCTGGATCAGGTCGGCCCACACGCCTTCGCCGCGCATGCGCGAACCGAACTCGGCTTCGTATTCCTTGCCGCCGCGCATATCGCGTACGCGGTTCATCACGCGCGCGGCGCGGTCGGGGAAGTGCGCTTCGAGCCATTCCTTGAATAGCGGGCTGACTTCCCATGGCAGGCGCAGCACCACAAAAGTCGCCATGATGGCGCCGGCGTCGCGCGCGGCGGCCATGACCTTTTCGATATCGGGTTCGGTGACGAAGGGGATGATGGGGGCGATGCTGACGCCGACCGGTATGCCGGCCTTGGCCAGCGTTTCAATCGTGCGCAGGCGGCGTGCCGGTGCGGCAGCACGCGGCTCGAGCGTGCGCGAGATCTTGCTGTCCAGTGTGGTGATGGTGATCGAAGCGGCGGCCAGGTTGCGTTCGGCCATCGGCGCGAGAATGTCGATGTCGCGCTCGATCAGGGACGATTTGGTGATCAGCCCGACCGGGTGATTGCACTCGGACAGCACCTGCAGCACGCGGCGCGTCAGCTGGTAGTCGCGTTCGCAGGGCTGGTAGGCGTCTGTATTCACGCCCAGGGCCAGCGACTCGGGCACGTAGCCGGATTTGGACAGCTCGGCGCGCAGCAACTCAGGTGCATTGACCTTGGCAAACAGCTTGGTCTCGAAATCCAGCCCCGGCGACAGGCCGAGGTAGCTGTGCGATGGCCGGGCAAAGCAGTAGATGCAGCCATGCTCGCAGCCGCGATAGGGATTCAGCGAGACGTTAAACGGAATATCAGGCGACTTGTTGCGGGTGAGGATGGTCTTGGCGGTTTCCTCGGTGACGATAGTACGTGGTGGCAGCTTTTCGGCATCGGCATCGTCCGGATCGGGCGCCCAGCCGTCATCGAACGCTTCGCGCGCCTGTATCTCATACCTGCCTTGCATGTTTGATACCGCTCCGCGCCCTTTTTGAGCCTTGCGCGATTGCGGCGGCAGCATCACCTGCCCCTCTGAGTCATGGTCCTGCATGAGGCGCCCCAATACCATAATACTGTGTATTTATACAGTATTCTAAACCCGCTGTGCCTCGCCTGCAAGCCAAGCTGGTATCATGCGCACTTCTCCGGGATACCCCCGACACTCAAAGAGCAATAAATGAGCAAATCTACCAATCTGCCTTCCTTCGGAAGCAGGATTTCCCTCGCCATTGGCGCCTTCTTCAAGACCCTGGGCGATGCAGAATTCGCCGCGCGCGTGCGCGACGACGGCATCGGCCCGGTGGCCGCACCGGCGCCGGCGCCAGTTGCGGCACCCGCCCCGGCCCCCGCGCCACTGCGCGAAGCCACCCCGGACGCAGCGCTGCAGCTGCTGTCGCTGTTCCAGCGCGAAGCGCGCCTGATCGACTTCACGCAGGAAAACCTGTCCGGCTATTCGGACGCCGATATCGGCGCCGCGGCCCGCGTGGTGCATGAAGGCTGCGCCAAAGTGCTGCGCGAGCACTTCAGCATCGACGCCATCCGCAGCGAAGCCGAAGGCAGCCGTGTCACCCTGCCGGAAGGCTTCGACGCCGCCGCCGTGCGCCTGACCGGCAACGTGGTCGGCAAGGCGCCGTTCACCGGCACCCTGAGCCACCGCGGCTGGCGCGCCTCCAGCGTAAGCCTGCCGAAACTGGCCGAAGCGCATGACGCCAAGGTGCTGGCACCGGCCGAGGTGGAACTGTGAGCGACCCGCGTTACGCCATCGGCATCGACCTTGGCACTACCCACAGCGCGCTGTCCTACGTTGAACTGGCCGGCAGCGATGGCGAGAAGACCAAACACGGCGTGCTGGGCATCCCGCAGCTGACCGCACCGGGCACGGTGGAAGAACTGCCGCTGCTGCCAAGCTTCCTCTACCTGCCACATCCGGATGAACTGGCGGCGGGAGAACTGTCCCTGCCCTGGGCAACGGCTGAAGGCCAGCCTGCCGTCGCAGGTGAAATGGCGCGCAACCGTGGCGCCACCACGCCGATCCGCCTGGTGTCGAGCGCCAAGAGCTGGCTGTGCCACCCTGGCGTGGACCGCCGCGCCGGCATCCTGCCGCATGACGCGCCGGAAGAAGTGACCCGCGTGTCGCCGCTGGAAGCCTCGACCCGCTACCTGAAACACCTGCGCGCCGCCTGGGACAACGCCCATCCGGAGGCGCCCTTCAACCAGCAGGCGGTGACGGTCACCATCCCGGCCTCGTTCGATCCGGCCGCGCGCGAACTGACCGCCGAGGCGGCACGCGCGGCGGGCTACGACAACGTCACCCTGCTGGAAGAGCCGCAGTCGGCGCTTTACAGCTGGATCCAGAACAGCGACGGCCGCTGGCGCAAGGAAGTGAAGCCGGGCGACATCATCCTGGTGGTGGACGTGGGCGGCGGCACCAGCGACTTCTCGCTGATCGCCATCCTGGAGCGCGACGGCGTGCTGGAACCGCACCGCGTGGCGGTGGGCGACCATATCCTGCTGGGCGGCGACAACATGGACCTGGCGCTGGCCCACCTGGTGGCGCGCAAGCTGGCCGCCAACGGCACCCAGCTCGACGCGTGGCAGATGCGCGCGCTGACCTACGGCTGCCGTGCGGCCAAGGAAAACCTGCTGGCCAATGCGCAGGCTGAGAGCTGGCCGATCGTGGTACCGAGCCGTGGCTCGAAACTGATCGGCGGTTCGATCCGCACCGAACTGACCCGCGCTGAAGTCTCGACCTTCATCACCGACGGCTTCTTCCCGAAAGTGGAAGCAGGCGCCCGTCCTGCCGTGCGTACCCGTGCCGGCCTGACCCAGCTTGGCCTGCCATACGCGCAGGATGCGGCAATCACCAAGCACCTGGCAGCCTTCCTGGCGCGCCAGGTGGGTGCGACGGCGGAACTGGAAGGCTTTGCCGGCCGTGTGAATGCGGAGCACAGCTTCCTGCATCCGAGCGCGGTGCTGTTCAACGGCGGTGTGTTCAAGTCGGAGCTGCTGGCCAACCGTGTGATGGAAACCATCAACGACTGGCTGTATATGGAAGGCGCGGAACCGGCGCGTATGCTGGGCGGCGCGGACCTGGACCTGGCTGTCGCCCGTGGCGCGGCCTATTACAGCTATGTGCGGCGCGGCGCAGGCGTGCGGATTCGCGGCGGTACGGCGCGTTCCTACTACGTTGCGGTCGAATCGTCGATGCCGGCCATCCCGGGCATGGAACCGCCGATCCAGGCGCTGTGCGTGGCGCCGTTCGGCATGGAGGAAGGCAGCGAGCTGGAATTGCCAGGCCAGGAATTCGGCCTGGTGGTGGGTGAGCCGGTGCACTTCCGCTTCTTTGGTTCTTCCGTGCGCCGTCAGGACCAGATCGGCGCCGTGCTTGATTTCTGGGGCCCGGACGAGCTGGTGGAGCTGAACGAGATCCAGGCGACGCTGTCGCCGGAAGGCCGCTCCGTCGGCGAAGTGGTGCAGGTGCGCCTGCATGCTTACGCCAGCGAGTCGGGCACGCTGGAACTGCTGGCGGTGGCGCAGGATGGCCAGCGCTGGAAGGTCGAATTCGACGTGCGCGGCGCCGGCGAAGGCCAATGACGCAGTACCTGGTCAGCATCGACCTGGGCACCACCAATTCGGTGCTGGCTTATGCGGCGCCGGGTGGGGCGGTGGAGTTGTTCGAGGTCGAGCAGCTTACCGCGCCTGGAGAGGTTGGCGGCGCCAAGCTGCTGCCCTCCTCCCGCTATCATCCCGCCGAAGGCGAAATCGCGGCGGGCGACCTGGCTTTGCCGTGGCCCGAGCCTGTTGTGGACGACGCGCCTGCAGGTGCTGTTGTCGGGCGCCTGGCGCGCCAGCTTGGCGGGCAGGTGCCGGGCCGCTTGGTCTCCAGCGCCAAGAGCTGGCTTTCCCATACCGGTGTTGACCGGCTGGCGCCGATCCTGCCCTGGGGCGCGGCGGACGACGTTGCGCGCATTTCCCCGGTAGCAGCCAGCGCCAGTTATCTGGCGCACCTGCGTTCTGCATGGAATACGCGCTTCCCTTCGGCACCGCTGGAACAGCAACAGCTGGTACTGACCATTCCCGCATCCTTCGACGAAGGCGCGCGCGCCCTCACGCTGGAAGCGGCGCGCATGGCCGGACTGCCTTCCCTGCGGCTGCTGGAAGAGCCGCAGGCGGCTTTGTACGACTGGCTGTACCGGCATCGCGCATCATTGGCGCAGGACCTGGCCGACGCGCGCCTGGTGCTGGTCGCCGACGTCGGTGGCGGTACGACTGACTTCACGCTGGTCAAAGTGGAGTTGGCAGACGGCGAGCCGGTGCTGACCCGCATCGGCGTCGGCAACCACCTGATCCTCGGCGGCGACAATATGGACCTGGCGCTGGCCCACCTGGCCGAACAGCGCCTCGCAGGCGGCAGCCAGGGCGGCACGCGCGATGCGGCCGGCGCGACTGGCGCTGGCGGCTCGGCGCCCGCCAGGCTGTCGGCGGCGCGGCTGGCGCAGCTGACGGAGCGCTGCCGGGCGGCGAAGGAGGCCTTGCTGGCGCAGGACGCGC
This sequence comes from Pseudoduganella sp. OTU4001, assembly GCF_038440195.1. Classification (NCBI taxonomy): domain Bacteria; kingdom Pseudomonadati; phylum Pseudomonadota; class Betaproteobacteria; order Burkholderiales; family Oxalobacteraceae; genus Pseudoduganella; species Pseudoduganella sp. OTU4001. The sequence continues at coordinate 32,049 of NZ_JASATG010000014.1, forward strand.
CCGAGCAAGTCAGCGTCACCTTGCTAGGCGCTGGTTCGCGCCTGATCGGCGGCAGCCGTTCGGCGACCCTGGCGCGCGCCGACGTCGAACGCATCGTGCTGGATGGCTTCTTCCCCCTCAACGAATCGCAACAGCCGGCGCAATCAAAACGCGGCGGCATCGTCGAATTCGGCCTGCCCTACGCCAGCGACCCGGCCATCACACGCCACCTGGCCAGCTTCCTGCGCCAGCACGCCGCTGCCGCGCGCGCAGCACTGGGCCAGCCCGACGATGGCAGCCTGCCCGTGCCGGACACCCTGCTGCTGAACGGCGGCGTATTCCGCGCCGCCAAGCTGGCCGAACGGCTGCAGGCAACGCTGTCGGCCTGGCGCGGCCAGCCGGTACGCGTCCTGCACAACGACGACCCGGACGTCGCCGTCGCACGCGGCGGCGTCGCTTGCGCCCTGGGAAAACAAGGCCTGGCCCCCACCATCGCCGGCGGCTCCCCGCGCAGCTACTGGCTGCTGCTGGACAGCGCACGCGCCCCCGGCGTATCGCGCCGCGCCGTCTGCCTGCTGCCACGCGGCACCGCCAGTGGACAGGAAGTGCGCCTGGCCGAACGCAGCTTCGCACTGCGCCTGGGCCGCCCGGTACGCTTCCACATCGCCACCACGCTGGCCGACGCCACCCTGCCCCAAGCCGGTGAAGTGGCCGACCTGGCGCCGGACGAACTCACACCGCTGCCCGCCATCGCCACCGTACTGCGCGACAGCAACGACGCCAGCGCGCGCAAGGAAATCACCGTGCAGCTGGCAGCCTCGCTGACCGAAGTAGGCACATTGGAAGTCCATTGCGAAGCCAACGGCCAGCGCTGGCAGCTGGAATTCCAGTTGCGCGAGCATGGCAGCGACGACGCCGCCGATGCAGGCGCCACCGAGGGCGACGACGCGCCCCTTCCGGCCCGTCTACCCGACGCGCTGGAGAAAATCGACCGTATCTTCGGTAGCCGCGCCCAGCAAGTCGACGTCAAGGAAGTGCGCCAGCTGCGCAGCCAGCTCGAACACCTGCTGGGCAGCCGCGAACGCTGGGCCACCCCGTTGCTGCGCCGCCTGTTCGACGCACTGATGGAACGCGCCAAAGGCCGCCGCCGCTCTCCCGAGCACGAACGCACCTGGATGAACCTCGCCGGCTACTGCCTGCGCCCAGGCTTCGGCCACACGCTGGACGAATGGCGCATCGAGCAGCTGTGGGCAATCTTCGAAACCGGCGTCCAAAACCACAAGGACAGCCAGGTCTGCGCCGAATGGTGGACACTGTGGCGCCGCGTTTCGGGTGGACTGCCGCCAGCGGCGCAACTGCGCCTGCTGGACGATTTCGCCTTCAACCTGCAGGCCGATGCCAGCGAGCGCGGACGCCGTCCCGTCACCCTGGTCAACGGCAGCGAAGAAGACATGCTGCGCCTGGGCGCCTCGCTGGAACGCATCCCCTCTGCTTACAAGGCCGAAATAGGCAACTGGATGGTGGGCGAACTGCCCAAGGCTTCTCAAAAAAATTACCTGTGGGCGCTGGGCCGGGTCGGCGCACGCCGCCCGTTCCACGGCAGCGCGCATGATGTGGCGCCGGTCGGAACGGTCGAACAGTGGCTGCAGGCTGTCATGCAGCTCGATTGGCGCAAGGTGGAGCCGGCCGGCTTTGCCGCCGCCCACCTGGCACGCATGACCGGCGACCGTTCGCGCGACATCAACGACAACTTGCGCGCAGAAGTAGTGCGCCGTCTGGAAGCGGCCGGCGCCCCGCCAAGCTGGCCAGCCATGGTGCGCGACGTGGTGCAGCTGGACCAGGCCAGCGAACAGCGCATGCTGGGCGAGGCCTTGCCGCCGGGCCTGAAGCTTCTCAGCTAGGCTGGCCGCCGCGCGTGGCCAGCGCCTGCTGCTGCGCCACGAAGCCGTCGAATGCCGCGATCACGCGGTCGTAGCGATGTTCATCCCCTTCCAGCTGCGCCAGCGCGTAGCAGCTTGCCTCCAGCGTCGATAGCTGGTCGGGCGCATGTGCTTTGCGGATCAGGTAGTGCGAGGGCGGTGTGTCGCGCAGCGGCAGGCGCGGCAAGGCCTGCAGCAACGGGTTCAGGTAGAGCATCTTGCGGCTCTTGCGCCAGGTGGCGTCCAGCACCACCAGCTGTACATTCTCCGGCGCCAGCCCTGGGTCGCATTGCGGCGGCGGGGCGATGCCGAGCGAGCGGTCGCCCGGCGTGTCCGGATACAGCAGCACGGGCTGGCGGCCATTGCGGCCCAGCATGGTGCGCAGCGCCGCTTCTCCAAATTGCTCGCCGCTTTCGATCCGGCTGCCAGGCAGGCATAGATGCAGCAGGCGCGCACTGCCCTTGGCATTGGCAACTTCCATCGGGTGTTGCAGGATCAGGATGTCGACTGCGCTGGCTACCGGCGCCACCCAGTGGCAGATGCAGGTGGCGGCGGGGCGCAGGCAGGTGGCGCACATCGGGCGCCGCAGCAGGGTGTTCATGCCGCGGATCATACACCAGCGGTCAAGCTTGCGTGGGGGCGCCCAGCAGCTCGTCCAGCTGCGCCAACTGGGCGGGGTCTTTCACCACGGCGCGCAGCCATTCGTGCAAGGGCAGCTCGCCCCAGCTGGCGGCCTTGTCGGCCAGATAGGCAACAGGGCTGTGCGGCTCGGTGCGGCGGAAGAATTCGGCCACCAGGCGAAGCTGGGCCAGGGCCTGCTCGCGCGAGTGCGGCGGCTGTGGCCGGACCGCCGCCATGGCGCCGCCGGCGTCACCGCCCGGCCACGCGCAGTCGGCCACCTCGGCACCCGCACCACCGTCCGTGTCGCCGACGGCCGTCTCCACCGCCCGCTGCACGGCGTCACGCGCCGCGCCGAACGAAGGGCCATCGGCGCCCAGCCGCGCATCCACCGCCGCCTGCAAGGCCTGTAAAGCCTCCATGCAAAACCGGGCATCCTGCATGGGGGCCGGCGGCATCGAAGCCACCAAGGCCGCCGTACGGCCCAGCAACCACGCCAGATTGCCGGTGCGGAGTTCGTATTCGCCATCCTCCGGCAACGGATATACCTGCTCCCAATACCGCTCGCACAGGCCCGCCAGCAGCATGAACCCCTCGCCCAGCCCGCGCAGATGGTGGATGTGGGCCCGGGCCTCCGCCAGCCAGACCGCCAGCCGCAGGTCCTTGCTGCGCGCGCGCAGCAGCTCGGCGCAGCGGTTCGCCACCAGCGGCCAGTCAGCACTGTGCAGCGGCGTGTCCCACTCGCCCTGCACCAGCGACGGGTCGTCATGCCGCCGCGCCGCAGCGATGGCGTCCATGCACGCATCGAACGAAACATCCTCGCCGCACGGTTGGCTATCGCTGACCGGCACCAGCAAATCCTCATTGGTGAACATATGCCCTCCTATTTCAAGGTAATCCGGAACTGGCCCTGGCGTGTCACACCGGCCTTGACCTTGACGACCGGCGCGCCTTCGGCCATGCGCGCCAGCAGCGCATCGGCCACGCCGGGCAACAGGCTGCCATGCAGGATATTGTCGATATTGCGTGCACCGGAATCGGTCTCGGTGCAGCGCGCCAGCACCGCCTGCACCAGCGCCTCGTCCCAGCAGAATTCGGCGTGGTGGTTCTCGCTGATGCGCTGGCCGATGCGTCCCAGTTTCAGCGCAATGACCTGCGCCAGCGCATCGTCCGAAATCGGATAGTACGGCACGACCTGCAAGCGCCCCAGGAACGCAGGCTTGAAGTGGCGCACGAGCTGGGGGCGCAATAGCGCATCCAGTTCGTCCGGCGCCGGCAGCATGCCCTTGTCGCGGCCCAGGCAAGCCTGCATGATGGCGCCGGAACCCAGGTTGGAAGTGAGGATGATGACGGTGTTGCTGAAGTCGACCAGCTGGCCTTCGGAATCCTCCAGCGTGCCACGGTCGAATACCTGGTAGAACAGCTCCAGCACGTCCGGATGCGCTTTATCCGCTTCGTCCAGCAGCACCACGCAGTATGGGCAGCGCCGCACGGCCTCGGTCAGCACCCCGCCTTCCCCGTAGCCCACGTAGCCGGGCGGAGAGCCTTTCAGTCCGGCCACGCTGTGCGGTTCCTGGTACTCGCTCATATTGATGGTCACAAGCTTGCGCTCACCACCATACAGCAGGTCCGCCAAGGCCAGCGCAGTCTCGGTCTTGCCGACGCCGGACGGGCCAGTCAGCAGGAACACGCCCTTGGGCTTGCGTGGATCATCCAGTCCGGCGCGGGCCGTGCGCATGCGCTGCACGATGGCTTCCACCGCTTGCTGCTGCCCCAGCACGCGCGACTCCAGCGCGGGCTTGAGCTGCTGCACCGTACGAATTTCATCGCGCAGCATGCGGCCGACCGGGATGCCGGTCCATGCCGCCACCACGCTGGCCACGACGTGCTGGTCCACCTCTAGCGGCACCATCGGCGCTTCGCGCTGGATGGCCGCCAGATCCTGTTGCAAAGCGGCTGCGGCGCCGGATTCGCCCTGCTGGCGCAGCGCGGCGACCCGTCCGCACAGCGCACGTTCCTGCTCGTGGCGTGCCGCCAGTTCGGCATGCCAGGCCTGCAGGCTGCCGCGTTCATCGCGCAGCGCCGACAGCTGCGGCGATGCATTCTGCACGCCATTGGCGGCATCGCGCTTTAGCGCGGCAATCCGCGACGACAGGCGCGCGATCTGGCAGGCTGCGTCTTCCAGCATGGCGGGCGCTGCGCACTGGCCCAGCGCCACGCGCGCACAGGCAGTATCCAGCACGCCGACCGCTTTGTCTGGCAACTGGCGGCTGTTGATGTAGCGGTGCGATAAGCGCACCGCAGCTGTCACGGCGTCATCGCGCACATGCACACCGAAATGCGTTTCCATCAAAGGCACCATGGCGCGCAGCATGGCGGCCGCCGTTTCCTCATCCGGTTCTTCGACCTTGACCACCTGGAAGCGGCGCGCCAGCGCGGCATCCTTCTCAAAGTAGCGCTTGTACTCGCTCCAGGTGGTCGCGGCGATGGTACGCAGCTCGCCGCGCGCCAGGGCCGGCTTCAGCAGGTTGGCGGCATCGCCCTGCCCTGCCGTCCCGCCTGCACCGATCATGCTGTGGGCCTCGTCGATGAACAGCACAATCGGGTGCGGACTGCGGCGCACTTCATCGATCACATTTTTCAGGCGCGCCTCGAACTCTCCGCGCACGCTGGCCCCGGCCTGCAGCAACGCCAGGTCCAGGGCATGGATCGCCACATTGGCCAGCGGCGGCGGCACGTCGCCAGCGGCGATACGCAGCGCCAGCCCCTCCACCACGGCGGTCTTGCCGACGCCCGCCTCGCCGGTCAGGATCGGGTTGTTCTGGCGGCGCCGCAGCAGGATATCCATCAGCTGGCGCACTTCCGCCGAGCGCCCGATGACCGGATCGAGCTTGCCATCGCGCGCCAGCTGGCACAGGTTAACGGTGTATTGCGCCAGCGCAGGGGAAGCCGCCGGTATGGTGGCCGCCGCTTCTGGCAGCGCAGCTCCGGCGCAGAGCGCGTCTTCCGCCGATCCCGCCACATATTTTTCCATGCGGTGCTTCAGCCCATCCACGGGGAAGCGCGCAAACAGGCGGGAAATCCGCGCCGCCTGTTGCGATAGTTCCGACTCAGTGAGCACTGCCAGGAGCAGGTGGGCGCTGCGCACCTGGTCCGGCTGCGGTAATGCCAGCGAGGCAATCAGCCAGGCATGCTCCAGCATCAGTTGCAGGCGGCGCGCAAACACAGGCACCCGCGCGGCGGCCGGCACCATGCCGGCGAGCTCGCGCCGCAGGTCCGCCTCCAGCGCCGTCGGGCTGATATCGCAACGCCGGGCAATGGCAAGCACGTCGCAGTCCGGCTGCTCCAGCAAGGCAAGCAGCAGATGCTCCACATCGACTTCGCCATGGCCCATGCCGATGGCGATGTTGGCAGCGCGGGTGGCGGCGCTACGACAGGCGCCGTTCAATTTTCCGATCAGTGTTTTCAATTGAATACTCATGCGATGGCTCCGCGCTTGATGGAATAGTGCAGCGATGACGGTTGCAGGGCCGCGCTGAAGCTGACCGCTTCCTGTGCGCCATGCGCCTGCAGCACGCCGACGATAACGATGTCGATGCGGTTGACGATGCCGGCCTGCTGCGCCAGCGAGACCTGGACATTGCGCAGGCGCGGCTCGTGCCGTTCCACAGCCTGCCGCACGCTGGCGCAGATACGCGCGCGGTCCTGGCTGCTGCTATGCGATAGCCCCGCAAAATCCGCCAGCCCGAAATTCAGGACCGAACGCGCGCATTCCGGATAATTGCGCAGCATTTCCTGCGGCAGCGCCGTACGCGTGTTGAGCAGCACCTCCAGGTCGCGCGCCACGCTCTCCTTCAACTGCTCCTGCGACAGGAAACGCCCGCGCGGCTGGCACCCCAGCAGGCGGTCAAGCAATCCAGGCCGGCAACCGTCCATTCCGCATCTCCAATGAAAAAAGCGGCTGCAACGCTCGCACGCCGCAGCCGCAACTCCCTCCAAAATCACACGATCCGGTTCGCCGCCAGATCCCAGCCGCCCGACGTATTGCCGCCGATGCCGCCGGTAATGCGCTGCTGGGTGTATTTCCAGCGCACCTTGGAGAACTTGAAGCCCACCTCTTCGGTCAGGATGTCGCCCTCATTCACCGACGGCGACACCGCGCCGATCAGGACGTTATCCAGTTCGATCTCGAAGTACTTGACCCGCTCGCCCTGCGCATCGGCGCGCATGAACTCCAGCTTGGCCTTGGGGATGGTGCGGCCTGCGGCGCAAGTCTGCAGCAGGATAGGCGAGGCCAGGTCGGCCAGTTTGGTGATCACAATATCGCGGTGCTCGCAACGCTCGGCCGTATGGCCGCCGCCGGTGGAAGAAGTGGCGGACCGCGGCTGCTCCACGCCCCAGCTGACCGATTTGCATTCGATCCAGTCTTTGTGACGGTCATCGGCCGACTCGCCCTTGATGCCGTCGATATGCAGATATACGTCAATTGCCATCGCAATACTCCTTTTCAGTAGTTGGTGGTTTGCGGCAGTTCCGCCACGAGGCGAAGGGAAACGGTCAGCTCGTCTAGCTGGAAATGGGGGCGCAGGAAGCTGACGGCGCGGAACACGCCGGGCCGGCCGGGAACCTCGCTGACCTGCACCGAGGCTTCGCGCAGCGGGAACTGCGCCTTCTGCACCTGGCTGGCGTTATCGTCCAGCAGAACGTACTTCATCAGCCAGCGGTTCAGGAAGTCTTCCACGTTCGAAGCGGCGGCAAAGCTGCCGATCTTGTCGCGCATCATGGCCTTCATATAGTGGGCGATGCGCGAAACGGCGAAGATGTATTGCAGCTGCGAGGACAGCACGGCATTGGCGTTGGCCGCCTCCGAACTGTAGCGGCGCGCCTTCTGCGCCGATTGCGCGCCGAAGAAGGCTGCATAAGCAGTGTTCTTGCAGTGCACCAGCGAGATGAAGCCAAGATCGCTCAGCTCCTTCTCGCGGCGGTCGGTAATCGCCACCTCGGTCGGGCATTTCAGCGCCACCTCGCCTTCGTCGGTCTTGAAGGTGTGCGTCGGCAGGTCGTCCACCAGGCCGCCGCCTTCCACGCCCCGGATCGCGGCGCACCATCCGAATTCCTCGTGCGCCTTGGTCAGGCGGGCGCCAAAGGCATAGGCGGCATTGCACCACAGGTATTTGTGGTGGTCGCGGCCATCCACGTCCTCGACAAAGTTGAAGCCTTCAACCGTGGTGCCGTCGACGGGATTGAACGGCAGGCGGCCCAGGAAGCGCGGCAAGGTCAGCCCGACATAGCGCGCATCTTCCGACTCGCGGAAGGCCTTCCATTTGGCGTATTCCACGGTATCGAAGACTTTTGCCAGGTCGCGCGGCTTGCCAAGCTCGCCGTAGCTTTCCAGGCCAAACAGCTCGGGAGAAGCCGCACTGATGAACGGCGCGTGGGCGGCCGCCGCCACGTGCGACATCTGCTCGATGAAGTAGATATCCTCCGGCTGGCGGGAGATCTCGAAGTCGCCCAGCAGCGCCGCGTAGGGCGAACCGCCGAAGGTGCCGAATTCCTCCTCGTAGACCTTCTTGAAGATCGTACTCTGGTCGAACTCCAGCGCGCTCTGGAAGTCGCGCACCAGCTCGCGCTTGGTGGCGTTCAGCAGACGGACTTTCAGCGACGGCCCGGTCGCCGTGCTGCACACCAGGTAATGCAGCCCGGTCCAGCTCTGCTCCAGCTTCTGGAAGGCCGGCGTATGCATGATGGCGCTCAGTTGGTCGGAGATCAGGCGGTCCAGCTCCGCCACGCGGGCATCAATCGTGGCCGACAGGTTGTGCGACATTTGCACCGTGCCCTGCATCACCTGGCGCGCCAGTTCGCCGATGATGTCGCGGGCGCGTTCATGCTCGCTGCTGGACTTGGCCACCTTGCTTTCTTCGACGATCCGGTCCAGCAGGTCGCCCTCTTCCGCCGCGGCCGGCGCAGCAGCCATCATTTGCGCACTCATATCAGTCCTCCTTGGGCGCAAGCGCCGCCAGGTTTTCGGTGCTCTGCAGCACATCGGTCAGCAGGTCTTCCAGCTTGTCGTTGCCGGCCAGTTTGTTGCGCAGGTCCGCCAGTTTGCTGCGCGTTTCCAGCAGCTTGCCCAGCGGTTCCACCTGGCGCACGATTGCTTCGGGACGGAAGTCCTGCATCGACTGGAAGCGCAGCTCCACCGGGAACTCGCCCTCCCCGCCAAGCCGGTTCGGCGCCTGGAAGTGCAGCACTGGATTGACCCCGGCCAGCACTTCGTCGAAGTTGGCGCTGTCGATGTTGACGAAGTTGCGCTCTTTCAGGCGCTTCTGCGGCACCTGTGGATTGCCGCCGAAGTCGCCCATCACGCCAACGACAAAAGGCAGCTCCTTGTTCTCCATGGCGTCGCCGACTTCCACGTCATAAGTCATTTGTACGCGCGGTGGACGCACCTTGGTCAGGCGCTTTTGCACGCTGTCACGGTTTGCCATTGGGCTGCTCCTTATTTGAGTGCGCCGAACGGATCGGCGGAGGTAGTGGGATTTTGCGCAGGGCGCGAGGGTGGAAGCTTGATCAGCGGCCCCGTCTTGCGCTGCACCTTTGCGCCGCCGGCCACCGGCACCAGCACTTCCTCGCCCAGGGTATTGCGCAGCATGCGCGCCAGCTCCTGCGCCTCGCTGCGCACCGATCCGCCAAGGTTGCTCTGCTGGCTAAGATCCGCCAGGGCGCGCGTCGACAGGCGCAGGCCGCTGACCGCAATGATGCTGAGGGCCTGTTTGTCCGCCGGGTCGCGCTGCAGCGCTTCCTGCGCCTGCACAATGGCGTCGCTATAGCTGCCGCGGTCAAAGCGCGTCTGCGCCATCTGCAGCCAGGGCGCCTTTTCGGCCGGGTAATTCGCCGCGGCCGCCTGCAGGACGGCCTGGAATTTGTCGTGCTGGCCCACCGCCGCGGCGCGGTCGGCGTCGGCCAGCATGCTCTCCAGCGTTTGCACGCTGAGCCTTTCGCCGCGATGCAGCGGCGAATCAGTAGCGCAGCCGGCCAGCATGGCCGCGCCGATCAATACCGTTACCATGGATTTGCGCATCATTCCCTCCTTCCGCAAAGTGAAGGCCATTATTGGATCGAACTGCGCATTCGCCATTGCGTTGTCTCAAAGCCTGCTGCATTACCTTCAACGCAGTTTGCGCCCGCGCAAACGCCGCCGGCCGCGCGCCAGCTTTAATGGAAGCCTGCAAACACGGAGGACGGCATGACCCTACCTGCAAAAATACTTTGGAGCGAAGGACTGTTCCTGCGCCCCCAGCACTTCCAGCAGCAGGACCGCTACCATGAGGCGCGCATCCATGCTACGGCCATCGCAGCCCATCCGATGCTGTGGGGCGTGCAGGCCATTGAGTGGGACAGTTCGGCGCTGGCGAACGGCAAGCTGCGCCTGCTGGCCCTGCGGGCGCTGTTCCGCGAGGGCGAACTGTTTGACGCCCCCGCCAGCGACCCGCTGCCGGAAGCGGTTGACCTCAGCACCCTGCCGAATGAGGTGCAGGAAGTCGTTTTCTACGCCGGCATGCCATCGCATGAAACCGACCGTTTCGCCCACACCGAGCGCGAAACGGCGGACCTGTTCAGCGATGCCTTGCCAGCCGGCCTGACCTACCTGCGCCGGCAGGTTCGTCTGGTCTCCGACCGCGAACCGCGCGGCGCCTTCGACAGCCTGCCCCTGCTGCGCCTGCGCCGCGTCGTTTCGGGGAGTTTCGAACCTGACCCGGCGTTCATGCCGCCCTCGCTGTCCATCAACGCCACGCCGCGCCTGCGCCTCCTGCTTGACCAGCTGATGGACGCGCTGCAAGCCAAGGCCAATGCCCTGCAAGGCCATATGCGCGAGCCAAGCCGGAACGTGATCGAATTCCGCAGCGGCGACGTATCGTCTTTCTGGCTGCTGCATACCGTGTCGACCGCCGCGGCAACCTTGCTGCACCTGCTGCGCCAGCCGGCCTTGCATCCGGAACGCCTGTACCAGGCCATGCTCGGCCTGGCGGGCGGCCTGATGACCTATTCGCGGCAAGTCCACCTCGGCAACCTGCCCGCATACGACCATGCGGCGCCCGGACCGTCCTTCCTGCAGCTGGATGCCGTGATCCGCGACCTGCTCGACACCGTCATCTCCGCGCGCTACTTCTCCATTGCCCTGCACGAGGAAAAACCCGGCTACCATACCGGCAAGCTCGATTCCGGCAAGATCGGCGCCGGCGCCACGCTCTATCTGGCCATTGCCGCCGCCATGCCCGCGCTGGAACTGGTGGATGCCGTGCCCTTGCGCGTCAAGGCCGGCGCGCCGGACGACGTCGAGCAATGTGTGCTGTCCGCCATGCCGGGCGTAAAGCTGCTGCACGCCGCCCAGGTTCCCTCCGCCATACCGGTACGGCCGGACACTTTCTACTTCGCGCTGGAGAACCGCGGTGTACTGTATGAGCAGATGCTCAAGGCGCAATCCATTTCCATCTACGTGCCCGCAGGTATCAAGGAACTGCGGCTCGAACTCCTGGTGGTGACAGCATGAGCCAATTCGTCGAACGGCGCGCCGCGCCTCCGCAGCAGCGCATTCCCAGCCTGGTGGATCTGATGCACGAAGGCTTCCACATGCTGTCCCTGCTGCGCCATGGCAGTATTCCACCGGGCGAGGCGGAATTCGTCGCCGCAATCCGCAAGTTCCTTGATGCCTTCAGCAGCGAAGCGCGCGCCTTGCGTATCGCTGTCGACGACATTGAAGATGCGAAGTACGCCTTTTGCGCCGCACTGGACGAAGCGATACTGGCCTCGTCCTTCCCACTCCGCGACGCGTGGGAACGCAGGCCGCTGCAGCTACTGCTGTTCGGCGACCAGCTGGCCGGCGAACACTTCTTCGACAAGCTGGAGCAGCTGCGCCTTAAAGGCAGCGAACGGCTGCAAGCCTTGCAGGTGTTCCATATGTGCCTGCTGCTTGGTTTCCGCGGGCGCTACGCGCTGGAGGGCCCCGACCGCCTGTCCTACCTGGCGGCGCGGCTGGGCGACGAAATCGCCCACCTGCGCGGCAAGGGCAAAGGCTTCGCCCCGCGTGCCGCGCGGCCGGACAATATCGCCCACAAGCTGCAATCCAATACGCCGTACTGGATCGCCGGCGGCGTATTTGCGCTGGCGGCGCTGCTCTCCTTTGGCGCCATGCGCTACGCGCTGGATAGTTCGACTGAAACCAGCCTGGCTGCCTACCAGGATGTGGTCAGGCAGCCGGCGCGGCCGGCTACCCTGACGGTAACGCTGCCTTAATCCAGCACGCGGAACTCGATGCGCCGGTTGCGGGCACGCCCTTCGGCGCTGGCGTTGTCCGCGACCGGCTGGTCCGGCCCCGCACCCGCGACGGCGATGGTGGCGGCCGCGATTCCCTTGCCGGCCAGGTAGCTGCGCACCGCGCCGGCGCGCAACAGGCTAAGCGCCAGGTTGGCTTCGCGCGCTCCGGTATTGTCCGTATGGCCGATCACCTCCACCTTGCGGCCACCGATCTGCGCCATGGCAGCGGCCATTTCGTCCAGGATTTGCATGCCCGACGGACGGATCACCGCCTGCCCGCTTTCGAATTCGATGATGCGCTTGCCGAGCGCCGTATCCAGCAGCTTCTGGGCCGGAGCATTGACGCGCAAGCCGTTGCTGACGGTGTAGGTCGGATTAAGGCTGGTGGCGAGCTCGCTGGCGACCTGCTGGCGCATGGCTTCGTTCGCGACGTCGCCGCGAATGCCGACACGGTTGCCCTCCACCGTCAGCCGGCCATGGCTGACCTGCTTCAGCGGCTCGGAGATCAGCTTTTGCATATGGCCGCTCCAGTTTGGCGGCGCAGCCACGCTGCCCACTGCCACCTGGTCGACAACACGCTCCACGCCATACAGCGCGCGCAGGCGTTGCAGGATGGCGGCTTTGGTCGCTTCGTCGGGTACCGTGCCGGATGCCAGTACCGGCGCCACCTGGGCCCCTGCCTGCGAACAGGCCAGGCAGAAGATCAACGCGGTCAGGCGCATATGCAGCTCCTTGTCAGCAAAAGGTTTCAAAAAACAGCAGGCTGGCTGCGGGCAGGCCAAGCTGCTCCTGCTCCAGGCAGGCGCCCAGCCGCTGGAGCGATGGCTCGTTGCGCAGGGTGGGCTCGACCCAGGCGCAATCGTCGAGCATTACCATGGCGTCCGCCGCGGCATCGGGATCGATCAGGGCTTGCAGGCTGGCCGGATTGGCGCCGTCCAGTCCCAGCACGAGCATCGGCCGCCCGGCCACGTCAGCGATGAACATCGCGAGCTCCAGGTCGTGCCGCAGCAATATCGGAGCGGCGAGCGTCATCCAGAAGGCGGCAACGTGCGGCCGCTGCGCGGCCTCTTGCGGCAGGGGCAACGCCAGGCAGTGCGATGGAACACGCGCCTGCTGGCGCAGCGGCGACAGCAACTGTCCGAGTGCGAGCATCAGCCGTCGCACCGGCGCACCGCCCAGCTGCATTTGCAGCGATCCTAGCGAGGCCACAGCCAGGTAATCATCCAGCGCCGCGCGGGCCGCGGCAAGATCCGGAATCTGGCCGGGTAGCGCGCAGTCGCCGGGCTGCGCCGCCAGCGCGGCTGCCGCCAGCCCAGACCATGCCGGCGCCAGCGCTAACGGACTGCAAGGCAGGAAGCCGCGCGCATCCTTGACCTGATGCACCGCCATGCAGACAAAGGGGAAGCGCCGCTCCGACTGGTCGCGGCTGGCCAGCAGGTGGCCGCTGACCAGCTGCCGCGAACGCGTGCCCACGAACGCGAAGTCCAGCGGCGCACACGCGTCGTAATGCTGGCGCCAGCGCGGGTTCGCCGATAGCCGCTGCATGACCGTCGCAAGCCACTGGTCGCTCAGCTCGACCAGCACCTGGTCGCCTGCCGAGCGCACAAAGTCGCCGCAGCCAGGCAGTTTGCCGAAATAGGCGATGTGCGTCATGGCATGCCTCCTTTGCCCGCCACGGCATCCGGCAAGCGCATGCCATGGAAGCCACGGTCCTCCTGCCGGGCGCCCGGCGCGCTGGTGATGCGCAGGTCCACGGTTACCGCCGCGCCGCCGCTGGTCCAGCGCAGCTCGTGAACGCCCTCCTCCTTGCGCCGGCGCGCCGCCGAATCGATCATTCGCCGCAAACCATTTGGACCAGCCTCGCCGAACAGTTCCACCACCTTGCCATCCGCGCCGACGCCGCTGATCCGCACACCGGTCGTACCCTGCGGCCCCGGGTAGACCATATTGGTCCACTGCTGCACGCCATTGCGGAAGCGCAGCACCTGGCCGTCGATCTCCACTGAATACTCGGCCAGTCCGGAGGCGGGGTACGGCAGCAGCTGGAACACGGTCTGGCTGGTGGCGGCCACACCGCCGGCCGCGACCGGCGCCATCCAGGCCGGGAAGCGCTGCAAAGTCTGCGGTGCGATGCTGATGCCCATATCGGCCCAGGTGCGCGGCGCCAGCACATCGCCGCGCCGCAAGACCAGCGCCCCCAGCGAGCCGCTGACGAACTTCGCTATCGCCCCTTCCGGTCCGAATACCTGGCCGATTTCGGCGGAGCTGGCCTCCGCGCTACCCGCCTGGGCAAAGGGGAACTTTCCTGCCAGCGTGCGGTTGAAAGGTTCGACAACCTGCGCCAGCCAGGTCTTGTTGATCTCCGCCTCGGCCGGGCCGACCAGGCCCGCAAACACCTGTATCAGCGGCCGCACCAGCAGGGGCCGGACGGCCTGCTTCTGCGTATCCGCCAGGCCGACCATCATTTGTTCATCCACATAACGCAGGGCATCCGCGAGTTCCGAGCCGCTGCCTTCGAGGGTTTGCTGCACCAGCTGCCGCGCACCGGGTCCGGGGTCGCCCTGGTTGCGGATGGCGCCGAGGCGGGCGCGCACGCGCGACAGGTTCTCGAAATAGCTGCGCATTGGCGATCCGTCCTTGCCGCGTGTACCGGCCAGGGCCGCGATGGATGCGAAATCGCGGCCCAACTGACCGGCCGCCTGCGCCAGCGCCGCGCTGGCGACAGACCCCGCCCCGGCCGGCGCACGCTCGAAAAGCCGCGCCTTGAACCACTGCGCCAGGCCGGGATCGGCCTCCGGCAGGCCGCTGGCGATGCTGGCAGGACTGTCCCAGCCGGTCTGCGCTGCGACCGTGCTCCATACTTTCAGCAAAGGCGACATGGCCGGGTCGCCCAAACGGTTCATGGACTCCACCATGCGCGGGAAGTCCGGCATGCCGGCCACCGCCACGCCTTGCAGGAAACGCAGCCATTCCTTGCTGTATTCCACTTTGTACGTTTCCGTCAGCGCCTTCTGCACCTGTTCCGGGCTACCTTCCAGCGTCAGGTCATTACGCTCCGCCGTCTTGAGCACCCAGTCGCTCGATTGCAGCGCACTGTTGGCGGCGTCGCGGATGGCGCCCTTCACATAGCCCTCCCATGCCTCGCGTGTAAAAGCTCCGGAGATTGCATGGCTGCCTTGCACCAGCTCACGATCCTGTTCGCCGACGATGCGCGCCACCGTCATCGCGGGATAGCGCGTACTGGCGCGCGCCTTGATCTCGGCATACACACGTTCGCGCGCCGTCATGCCGCGCACGACTTGCCGCAACTGGTCGCGGGCGGCGTCGACCAGCGCCAGCTTTGGATCGATGCGCGGCCAGGCCGGGTCGTTCACCTGCGACAGGTAGAAGGCGAGCAGGCCTTCGGCGCTGCGCAGCAGCTGCTCGCGCGGCATGGCGCCGCGATTGGTCTCCAGCCAGCCGCGCCAGTGGCGCGTCATCTGGTCGCCCAGGTGGCCGGTTTCCGCATGCGATTTGTCGGCCAGCATCAGATAGGCCTTCAGTGCATTATAGGAGTCCTCGACCTTGCCCGCCTCGCGCCGGCCCAACGCATACAGCTGCGACTCCAGGCTGGCGGCGACCGGATTGAGCAGGATTTCTGCCATGCCTTTGAAGTATTCGTTGCGCAGCTTGCGGCCAAGCGCATCGCCCTGGTATAGCCCCATGCCGAGCAGCCATGGACGCGCGCGATCGACGCGGTCCAGCTGTTCGATGCGGTCCTGCAGCACCTGCAAGGCTTCGAGCCGTGCCTGCAGGTCCGGCCGCTGCACCTGCAGCTTGACCGCCTTGTCCAGGTCTGCCGCCGTATTGGCCACCAGCTGGGCGTTGCCGGAATACGACCAGGTCCAACCGCCCAGAACGGCGCCAAGCAGCGCAATGGCGGCAGTGAAGCCGCCGTTGCGTATCAGGCGCTGCTTGCGCGTTGCGTAACGCGAGACCAGGTCCTTGTCGGCGAAGATCACTTCGCGGAACAGCTTGGGCAGGAAATAGCCGGCCTGGCCGGCGCTGGCAGGCGCCTCGGCGGGCCGCGCCAGCCCGAAACGCTGCGCCACGTGCAGCGACTGGGCGCACAGCGGCTGGCCCTCCTGCAGCGCGCTGGTAAAGTAGTAGCCGCGGAACACGGGCCGGAACTGGAAGGGATTGTCTTCGAACAGCGTAGCGAGAAAGGCTTGCAACGGCGCCCTCAGCGCCGCAAACTCCAGCGGGAAGGTCTGCACGCCGGCCGGCACCAGCTCGCGGCGGCGCTGCGTCATGGTGGCGATAGCCATTTCATGCAAGCCCTCGCACAATTCGCCGAAGCTTTGCTCGAGGAAGGCCAGCATCTCGCGGCTGCCCGACTTGTGCTTGAACGGCATGGTCGCTCCCCACGCGCGCTCACGCTCCGCCGGTTCGGCGTCGGCGAAGAAATCGGCAAAGCCGGCAACCAGGTCGGCCTTGGTGAACATCACATACACCGGCGCGAATACTTCCAGCTTTTCGATCAGATCCTGCACGCGCTGGCGCAGGCTACGCGCCAGCTTCAGCACCGCTTCGGGATCGTCACCGCGCAATTCGGCAATGCTGACGGCGATGATGATGCCGTTGACCGGTGCGCGCGGGCGCTGCTTCTTCAACAAGCCGAGGAAGCCGTGCCACTCGCCCCGGTCAGCGGCTTCCACCGCATAGCGGCCTGCGGTATCGAGCAGGATGCCTTCCGCCGTGAAGAACCAGTCGCATTGGCGGGTACCGCCCACGCCCTGGATGGCTTTCGCGCCGGCGATGGGGAACTGCAGGCCGGATTGCGTAATGGCGCTGCTCTTGCCGGCCGCCGGGTTGCCGATCACCATATACCAAGGCAGCTCGTACAAGGCGCGTGCACCGGTGGCGCGTCCAAGCCGCGAGTTCTTGATCGTGCCGACCGCCTCCAGCATGGCGCTGCGCACCGCATCCAGGTCTGCCTGGGCGCGCGTTTCGGCCGGCGGCAACGCGGGTTCCCCCTGCTGCCGGTGCGCCCGGTAGCGCCGCACGCCCCAGACGGCCAGGACCAGCAGCGCTATGGCGGCGATGCCGGCGATTGCCCAGATCAGCGCCAGTTGAAGAAGTTCGGCGCCAAAGAAGAACAATCCGGCCAATAATGCGAAGGCCAGAATGTTCAGGGTGCGCCGGTCTGTTACCAGGTACCAGATTCGTTGCAGCATGATGGTCAGGAAAAGGAGGCAGGTTGGCCGATGTTGCCATCAAGCCGCTCCCGGCCCTTTGAGCCGCCTCAAGCCCTGGTGTCGCGCATACGCAATTCTGTGTGGCCAAAATCCATCATGGCCCAGCGGCCACCCCACACCATGCCGACCGATTCCGCCAATTCGCCATACAGCTGGTAGCCGCGCAAGGCCCATGGATCGCGCTCGCTGATCACCAGGCGGCCGTCGCGCACAAAGGCGCAATCGGCTGCCAGCCCATACTGGTGGAAGCTCTGGAAAGCACGTGCGTTGCTGACATGGGCGCCTGCAGCAGCCAGGCGCTCCTGCCGCTCGGGGCTGCGGTATCCCTCCAGCAGCGCCATCTCGTAACCGTGGCGTTCGCGCATCAAGTTGAACACCAATAGCAGCCGCCGCGCAAATTCCTGGTCAAGACGCTGCCAGTCCCTGTCAGCCTGGGACAGCATTGGGCGCAGCAGCTCCACTTCCGCCGACGAGAAGGCAACCGGCGGCAGCGGTGGCGGCGGGATCAGATGCTCGCCTTGCAGCAGGGCTGCAATCTGCGGGTCTATCGGCCGCGCGCCGGAGTCAAAGGCGGGCATCATCTGGCTGGGACGCAGCCAGCGTACCAGCACTACCGGCGTGCCGGCCAGTGCAACGACACCAGTTCCAAGCAGGAAGAGGCGGCGCTGGCGCGGGCTGGGTGCTCTTCTGGGCGGAAACAGCAGCAGCCACCCGGCTGCGACTGTGGCAACGAAGACTATCGCTACGGTAAATAGCAACATGGTGCGTTCCATCAATACGAAAGCGCATGCAGCGCGCGACACTTGCATCCTATGCCGGCCCGCGCAGATCGGGTTCGAGCGAAATCAAGCTTTGGGAGGACTTATGCGACCGGATTTGTTTGCGGACGCCGCGCAAAGGGATGACAGTTTTCGGATCCTGGCGCGCCTGGCGAATGGTGGAAGCGTGCCGGCGCCTGCGCGGCAATGGGGTTTCAAAGGGCGGCAGCCTGCGAAGGCTGCGGCGGTCTTTGGCCTTTTGCTGCTGGCGGTACTGGCGTGGAGTTGGCTACGGGCTGGCGGCAAGCGTGTGTTGCCTGCTCCGGCGCTCGAAGCGGGGCATGCGGTTATAGCGCCAGCGGCGCGGCAGCCTGTTGAAGCCCCCGAACCGCAAGCCGCATTGATTGTCAGCCAGCCGGAGGCGCTGGCCGCCACTGCGGCGCCCCCGGTGAAGGTGGCGCCAGAGGGACATGTCGTGCGCACCAGGCCGGCGCGCCCGGGTCTGGCCCCGGCGGCTCCCACCGCGCGGACGTCGCGCGGCACTGCGCCGGCGGAGAGCGACGAGGATGTGACGCTGATCGCCGCGATGCTCAAGCATGCGAAGCCACTCAAGGGGGCAACGCCAGCACCAGCGGGGTCGGCGCCGGCAGCTACGCCTGCTGCGCCACAACCGAGGGAGCGATGAACGCCGCCATCGCCTGCACGGTAGCTTCCGCCTGTTCGATGTGCGGGCTATGGCCGCATTCGGGCAGGATAAGTTGCCGCGCCCCCGGCGTGCCGCGTGCGATAGCGTCCAGCTGCGCGCCGGAACCGTACTGGTCGCCTGCCCCCTGCAGTGCCAGAACGGGGCAGGCAATCGCCGGCAGCAGGTATTCGATATTCCAGTGTTTGAAAGGCGGCGCCAGCCACGTGTCCGCCCACGCCGAGAACACTTGCGCAGTTTTGTCGCCGTGATAGCGTGCCAGCCCGCGCAGCTTGCCGGCTGCATGGGCGTCAACGGCGGTGCGGATGCCTTCCAGCGTGATGTCTTCCACAAATACGTGCGCTGCTGCCGTGACGGCGGCACGCAATCCGTCCGGTTGGCCCGCCGCGTAGATCAAGGCGATACTGCCGCCATCCGAGTGGCCGACCACAATGTGCTCGCGGCCCGGCGCCAGGCGCCGCAGGACGGCGGGCAGCTCGACCAGCGCATATTGGTGCAAGTAGTGGATGCTGCGCGGCGCTGTCATGGGCGAAGACAGCCCGTAGCCCTGCCGGTCATAAACCAGGCCGGCGCAACCGGTTGCAGCGCACAGGCGCTGCGGGAAGTCCTTCCACATCGCGCAGCAGCCCAGGCCTTCGTGCAGGAACACCAGCAGCGGCTTACCGGCGTCGCCGCCGATGAGTTCATAGTGCAGCTGCAAGCCATCCAACTCCAGGTACATGCCGTTCCCTCAGCGCAGGGCGAAATCGACTCGGCCAGCGGCGCCGGCCTTCGGCGCCACGAGGAAGACGCGTTCCGCCGGAATCTGGCCCTGCCCCACCAGCCAGTCCTTGGCGGCTTGCGCACGGCGGTTGCCCAGCGTGATGAAGTCGTCCTGCTCGAATTTGATATGGACCAGCATCAGTTTCTCCATCTCTTCCGGCGGGAGTGTCTTCACCATGCCCAGCGCATTGCGCGGCTTGTCGAAAGTCTCATCCTTGTAGGCCCGCGCCAGCAAGGCCGCGCGTTCCTCTTTGGCGACAACTACGCCGCCCTCCGGCAAGGCTGCGCTGCGCGCCTGCAGGTCACGCGTTTTCAGCTGGCGCAGCTTGCGCTCCAGTGCTGCCTGCTTCAGCGCATCCAATTCAGCATCCGCATCAAAGCGGCCGGTGATGTCAAGCTTCAAGCCCGGACGTTCGGTCAGCGCCTGCGCCAGCGATTTCAGCTTCTCTTCCGATGCCGGCAGCAGGTTGGCCCGGCCTTTGTCGAATTCCAGCATCGACAACTCTTCGCCACCACCGAACAAAGAACCGATCAGCGCAAACGGCGCAGTCACCGTCTTCATGATGGCGTTGCCGATCACCTTGAGGATGATGCCGCCCAGCGAGAACTGCGGGTCATCCAGCGAACCGCCAATCGGCACATTGATGTCGATCACGCCATTGCGGTCGCTGAGCAGGGCCACCGCTAGCTGCACCGGCAGCTTGGTAGCCTCGGGATTGGTACTCTCCTTGCCAAAGGTGAGCTGGTCCAGAATTAGCCGGTTTTCCGCCTTCAGCTGGCGGTTCTCCATCTGGTAAGCGACTTCGAAGGTCAGCTTGCCCTTCTCGATACCGTAGCCGACATACTTGTCCGCATAGGCGGAAAGCTGCGACAGCTCCATGCCGCGCACATCGGCGCGCAGGTCAAGCGACAACTCCTGCTTCAATGGGTGCACGCGGCCCGCGATCAGCAGCGGCGCCCCGCTGACATTGCCGCGCAGGTCCACCGTCGCGTCATGCGCGGGATCGGACGACAGGCGGCTCACGGTGCCGCCCAGGTCCTTCAGGTTGGCAGTGTAGTTAGGCTTGATGAAGTTGTCGGTGAACCGCACGCGGCCGCCGGACAGGACCAGCTTCCCGACGCGGATCGGCGGCAGCGGTTCAGCGGCCTTAGGCGCCGGCGCTTGCGGCGCCTGTGCCACAGCAGCCTCCTTGCCCCGCGCTTTCGCAGCTTTCGCCGCCTGCGCGCGGGTCCCTGCTTCGGTCAGGCTCTTGCCCTCCTCGCCTTCCTTGCGCGTCACGTCCTGCACGTTGATACGGCCGTTCGGGTCGATGATGACGCGGGCGAAGAAGTCATCCAGCGCCACCCGGTCGATATCCAGTTTGAGCGGTTTGAAGTTCACGTCCAGGCCGTCGAAGGCCAGCGACTTCCAGCTCAGGAAGTCGTTCGAACTGGATTTGTCCACCGTCGACAGCCGGTTCACGCTGACGTCGCCCTTGAAGCCGCCGCTCACCGCACCGTCCTTGCCCGTATCCAGCCGCAGCCTGGCCTTGCTGCTTACGGCCGCCTGCACCAGTCGCAGATTCACATAATCCGTGACATAGGGCTGCAGCGGCAGCAGGTCAAAGTTCTTCAGCTCAAGCGCCAGGTCGGCCTTGAACGGCGACGGCGCCAGTTGCCCCTTGATCGCCAGCTGCCCCTTGTTGATGCCGGTGTTCAGCGCAACTTCAGCACTGGCCCCAGGCGCGCTGGAATAGCCTTCCACCGTGAGCGACAGCGGCGCCAGTTTGAAGATTGTCGGTTCATCGCGGAAGTCCTCGCGCAGCTTGGCAGTCCAGTCGTTGATCGCCAGCTTGCCCAGCTTGATCTGCATCGGCGCTTCATCGTTGGCCGCCGCGCGCGCTTTGGCAGCCGGCGTGCCGCTGGTCTTGCCCTGGTGGACATCGATGTCCGCACTGTCGGACGTCACTGCGGCGATATCGAGGGTACGCTTGGCGCCATCGAAGGCGATATCGTTCACCAGCAGGCCGAACTTCGCGAGGTTGGCGCGCAAGGCCGCCTGCGGCGTTTCATCGGCGTAGTTCAGCGCCGCACCGGTCAGGCGCAATTCTTTCAGCAGCACGACCGGGCCGGTCGCCCTGGCCGCAGGCCCAGCGGGCGCTTTTTCAGCCGGGGCTGCGGGCACCAGCTGGTCCAGGTTCAGCTTCCCATCCTTGCTGCGCTTGACGTCCAGCGCCAGGCCGTCGACGGCCACTTGCGCAATCTCATAACGCTGCGCCAGCAAATCCAGTTTGCCCAGTTTGACCTTCAGCGCGTCCAGCTTCGCCACCTGCTTGCCATCCAGCTGCTGCAGCTGCACGCCGGTCAGGCTTGCGGCACCACCCAGCGTCAGCGTAGCCGGTTTGTCGGCCGGCTGCACCACGGAGAGGTTGAGCTGCGCTTCCAGATGGGCGGATGGCAGGCGGAAGCCCGGCTTGAACGGCAGATAGCCCAGATAAGTCGTCAGGTCGACCTTATCGAGCTTGAGGTCCAGCGCATAATCCTTGGGCTCCGCGAAAGGCCGCGCTTTCCCCTTCAGCAGCAGCGGTGCGCCATTGATGTTGGCGCTGAACAGCGGCTCAACGAAAATCGTCACATCGGCCGGCAGCGAAGACACGAACGGCAGGCCCAGTTTCAGCTCCTGCACCTTGTGCGTCACGCCAGCCGGTTTGTCCTCGAAGGACAGGCTGCCCTCCTCCAGCTGGATATTATTGACCGAGAAGCGCGACGGTTCAGGCGACGGCGGCTGGCTCGCAATCAGCTGCAGGATATCGTCGATGTTGTATTTGTTCGCCTCGTTGCGCGCCAGGTGCACATAGGGCTTGGTCAGGCGCACTTCCTGCACCACCGGCGCCAGGCGCGCCAGGGACTGCCACGACAGGTCCGCGCCCAGCCGCTCAAAGCTGGCGAAGACGGTTGCGCCATCGGGCTCCAGCATCTTCAGGCCCCGCACCGAAACGCTGAGCGTAAAGGGGTTGAAGGTGACTTCTTCGATGCTGAGCTGACGGTGCAGTTGATCGGCCGACAGTTGCGCAGCTTGCGACTTTACAATCGCCGGCACGGCGAGAAAGCCGATGCCGGAATACGCCAGAAGCAGCCCGGCAACGGTGCCCGGGACCAGGTATTTCAGTGGTGGGATCTTCATAGACCATTATTGTAATCGCACACGCCTTGCGGGAAGATCCGCGCCAGCCAGGCTTTCTGTGCATCCGTGAAGCGCACCAATGCCCCATAAGTACCATCCGCCAGGGCCGTCGCCAGGGGTTTCAGCCGGCATTTGAAGGTATCCCCGCGGATCGATTCTCCCGCCACCATGCGCGGGCTGCTGTGGATCGGGAAGGCTTGCGTGCAGGCGCCGGGCTTGCCGCCATTCAGGATGCCGCTCCAGGCATCGGGGCCGGAACCGATCACCGCGCCGTCACTATCCACGCAGCGGTCGGTAAATTCCGCAGGTGCAGAACCGCTGGCGAGGTATTTGTCCAGCACCCACAGCGCCTTCATCACCTGCCCCGTCAAATCCGTATCCGCGCGCAGGAACCAGATCGCCTGGCGCTTCGCCTCTTCAGGATTGGCCGCCAGCAGGCGCGCACGGACCGAGAACGGCTGGCGCGCGTTGTGCATGTCCAGCTCCGCCTCCTGGTACGGCAGCACCGTGATCACGGGGATGCCCAGCTGCTTGCCAGTGAACACATGGCCCGAATCGAAGGCCGCGCGGATAGCCTTTTGCTCGCCCTCGCGACGCCGCGCCGGCACGCCCGCCGGATCGCGGCAAGTCGCACTGCGGTGCATGTTTGCAGAGTCGAACGGGTCGCCGCCGGCTTTCCACGTCACAAAGTCGCGCTGCTCCTTCCAGCTCCCGACGCAGGCGTTCAGGCGCAGGAATTCAGCTGCGTCGATTTTGCCCGCCACCAGCGCCGACAAGCCGTACTGCACGCCGACGTTATCGATCGGAATAGGCGCAAAGCCGTCCGCATCGACTCCATAGACATCCTCCAGGTCATTCCAGTGCGTCCACTTGACCTTGTCCAGGGCGTCCGGCTTATAGCCGTAGAAGTCCAGCGCCTTGTCGAAGCGGGTGTCGCGGTAGCGCGGGTTCAGCACCGTCGGCATGGCAAAGCGCCAGCCGTTGATGCACTCCGTGCTGCCTGGCTTGTCCGTGATTGGATTGCGCGCTGTATCGCTGGCATTCATGCCCTGCACCAGCGACTGCTCGCTCCACGTCGCCCAGCGCGAAGCCGGATCGCGCGCCACCTCGTCGCGGAAATACTGTCCCAGCAAAGGACAGTCGGAAATCGGGATCGACTGCGTCACCATATCGGGATATGGCTGCACCGGAATGCCGGCATCGAAAAGTCCTGGCCGGTTCTGGGCGAACAGGTACTGCTGCACCGCGCCGCCCGATCCACCGATGGCAACCGTATAAACCGGCTTTCCATAGGTCGCGATGAAATAAGCCTTGGTCTGGGCCGCTGTTTCCTCGGCCAGCCGCATATTGTAGTGGACCCCTGTCTGGTTGCCGGACGAACTGGCCACCGCATAGCCCTCAGAGAGCAGCTTTGGCATCAGCTTCTTTTCCGAACCGTTCAAGCCGCCATTGGCCCACATTGCCGTGCCCTGCTGGTGGCCGATGCCGACACCGCCGCGCATCCAGTACACCAGCTTATGGTTCCAGGGCCCGCGCTCCAGCATGGCAATCGAATAGATGAAGCGGTTGATGGTGCCGATTTCGACCCGCACCACGAAGGGGATGGTGGCGCCGTTCACCACAATCATCTGCATGTCCGCCGGCGGCAGCTTGTAGCCGCTTTCAGTATCGAAGGGCTGGAAGGCCGTGCCGGTGAAATAGAAGTGCATGATGCGGGGCCGGATGGCGCACTGGCTGCTGTAGCCGATCACGGCGCCGCCGGCATCCCGCACCGGGTGGCCGATACCTTGCTGGTTATCGACCAGGGGCTGCCCCAGCCCCGATTCCTCGGTGCGGCAGATGAAGGGCTGCTGCTGCCCCGGCTGCGGGCCCTTGTCGTAGACGTGGTTTTCGCCGGGTGGCTGGTGTTTCGGGGTGCTGCATCCTGCCAGGGTGGTAGCCGTCAGAACGGCCAGAATCCAAGCTTTCATGGCGCCCTCCTCCTTGACGCCAAGTCTACACCCTTCTTAACCTTTTCTCTGTGCGGCGATCCAACGGTCAACCGCAGCTTCCAGCACCCCAAGCGGCACGGAACCGTGCGCCAGCACCTCGTTGTGGAAGGCGCGCAGGTCGAAGTCCTTGCCCAGTGCTTTTTCGGCGCGCGCACGCAGTTCGCGCAGCTTCAGTTCACCAATCTTGTAGCTCAAGGCCTGGCCAGGGTTGGCGATGTAGCGCTCCACTTCCTGGATCGCCACGGTTTCGCCCTGCGGCACGTTGTCGATGAAGTAGGCAATGGCCTGTTCGCGCGTCCAGCCCTTGGAATGGATGCCGGTATCGACCACCAGGCGCACGCCGCGCCAGATTTCCGCAGTCAGGCGGCCCACCCACTGCCAGGGATCGTCGTACATGCCGATTTCCTGGCCGAGCATCTCGCTGTACAGGCCCCAGCCTTCGGAGAAGGCGGTGGTGCCGCCAAAGCGGCGGAAGCTAGGCAGGCCGGTGGTTTCCTGCGCCAGGCTGATTTCAAAGTGGTGGCCCGGAATCGCTTCGTGCAGGAAGAACGCCGTGGTGGTAAAGCGGGTGCGGGTTTCAGGCTTGTAGGCGTTGAAATAGAAGATGCCAGGACGCTTGCCGTCCGCCGTGCCACGGCTGTAGGAGGCCGGCGCCGCGCTCACCTCGCGGAAAGTCTCCACCGGACGGATTTCAAACGGCGCTTTCGGCAGGCGGGCAAACAGCTGGCCAGCCTTGGCTTCCACGCGCGGGCGCAATGCCTCGTAAGCGGCCAGGATTTCCTCACGCGTCTTGAAACGCAGTTCCGGCGCGGTGTTCAGGTGGTCGAAGAATTCCTTCAGCGTGCCTTTGAAGCCGACGCGCTCCTTCGCCTCCTCGAACAGCTTGCGGATGCGGGCCACTTCGCTCAGGCCTATCTCGTGGATTTCGGCCGGGCTCTTTTCCGTGGTGGTCGAACTGCGGGCGCGGAAGGCGTACCATTCCTGCCCGCCTGGCAGCGCGCCAAGGCCGACAGAATCACGTGCCGCCGGCAGGTAGGTCTCGTTCAGGAAGGTATGCAGGCGGCGGCTGGCAGGCGCCAGCTGCTCGCGTACCAGTTTGCCGTAGGCTTCGGTCAGGCGCGCCTTGTCGGCATCGCTGAACGAGGCCGGGAATTTCTTCACCGGCTCCATGAAAACGCTCTTGGCCAAATCGTCGCTGCCCACGCTTTCCAGCTGCGGCAGGATTTGGCGCACCAGCGGCTTTGGCAGCACCACACCCTTGGCGATGCCCTCCTTCATATTGGCGATCATATCTTCCACGCTCGGCGCATAGCCGGCCGCGCGCGACAACCAGTTCTCGTAGTCCTTCACCGTCTCGAACGGCTGCGCCACACGGCCCGAACCCAGTTGCGCCATCAGCAAATGCAGGCCGTTGGACTGGTCCACCGGCATCAGTTGCGACGGGAAGCGCAAGCTGTCCAGGGTTTGCTGCAGGCGGTAGCGCAGCAGGTCGTAACTGATACGGTCCTCGGACGGCAGCGGCGCCGGATCGAATTCCGCCGTACGCGCCAGGTACTTCTCCGCCAGCGCTTTGGCCTGGGCGCGCGACTCTTTGGCGCTGGTCGGGCCGAAGCGGTCATTGAAGCGATGGTCACCGTTAAACGTCGCCGAAATCGGATTGCCGCGCAGGGTCTCCTCCCAGTACTCGGCATAGATCTGGTTCATCTTTTCCGGCGTGGCTTTGAGCTTTTGGGCCCAGCCAGGCAACGCAGCGCACATCAGCGCACAGAAAAGCAGCGGAACGGAACGGTTCATTCGGCACCCTATCGAAAGGAAAGTATGGGCGGGAATGATGACACGCTTGCGGAAAATTAAAAAGCCAGGCGTACAACGCTATAAATTGATGCTTCTGAGCTGTAGGGCAAATTCGCCTCAAATTAAACAAATTTGTTGTATATTAACTGTGAGCGGGAAATGAAATACAGCGAGTTCCGCAGGTGGTTGGAACGACAGGGGGCGCTGTTCATACAAGGCCGCGGAAGCCATTACAAGATCACCCTAAATGGCCGCCGTTCAACCTTTCCCGACCACGGAGCCAAGGAAATCCCGAAAGGATTGGTCGAGAAAATCAAGAAGGACCTCGGGCTCAAGTAGGCCGATCCAAGTAGAGGAGCAGCAAGATGTTGAATTACCCAGTCACTTTGATTCCAGATGAGGAAAGCCTTCTAGTCGAATTTACGGACTTTCCGGACGCGCACTCTGTCGGCGATACAGTTGACGACGCGCTGCGCGAAGCTGTCGATGGCCTGATCACGGCAGTGGAAATGTACATGGAAGATCGCCGGCTTGTACCGATGCCTTCCACGGCCCGGAAGGGGCAGCACACGGTCACGCTTCCCGCACTGGAAACTGCAAAAGTCCTTTTATGGAATGAGATGCTGAACCAGCGGCTGCGCAAAGCCGACCTGGCACGCATGTTAAACGTCTATCAGCCACAGATCGATCGGCTGTTCGACCTCCGGCATTCCTCCAAGCTCGATTTTGTGGAGCAAGCCGCCACAGTAATGGGCCGCAGCTTGAGTGTGCAACTGGTTTAGGCATCTGATTCTTTGATCGTCCGTAATTCCACTTGGCCCGTTATAGTCGCGTGTCTACTTTGCAGCACCATGATGATCGCCTCCCTCTCGAAATCAAGGAGCAGACGTGATGCGTTACCTGGCATACGTTGCCCTCACCTGCTCCCTTGCGTTGTTCGTGCGCGCCGAGGCCGCAGATCGCAAAGACGAGGGGTGCTTCCTGGCGCGCCCACTAAAAGGCGACTATTACGTCTATGGAGGAAGTTTGGGCGATAGAGCGCCACCCACAGCGAAAGATCGAAAGTTATCGCTGATGTTTACCGGTATTCTCGCGAAAGACCTGCTCAACCAAATAGGTCCGGACCCGGTCTTCATGCAGCAACCGGCAAAAGCATCCACGGAATAATTTGCTAGTCAGAAAAGCAAAAAGCCCAACCGGTGAGGGTTGGGCTTTTCAGTATTCTGGCTCCCCGACCTGGACTCGAACCAGGGACCTGCGGATTAACAGTCCGTCGCTCTACCGACTGAGCTATCAGGGAAAAGAGGCCGTATTATAGCCACCGATTTTGGGGCTGACAAGAGTCAGCCCCAAAAAAGTTAGAACGAACCTTTGAACTGCACGCCAAACTGACGTGGCTCGTTGATGAAGCCAGTCAGGTTGTTGAAGTCGATCGCGCCGGTGATGCGGCGCTGGTCGGCGACGTTGCGGCCGAACACTGCCACTTCATACTTGCCGCCGTCCCAGTTGTAGCCCACGCGCAGGCCGCCTTCGGTCAGCGGAGCGCCGGTGAATTCAACTGCTTCGTACAGGAAGAAGTTCACCTTCGAGCGGTACGACCAGTCGGTCAGCACGAACAGGTTGCCGTCTGCCAGCGGGTAGTTGTAGCGGGCGTTCAGGTTGATGATCCACTTCGGTGCCTGTGGCAGGTCGTTGCCGTTGATGACCACGCGGCCAGCCGCATTGATCGGGTCCAGCACGGTGCACTGCGCGCACTTGTTGACCGACAGCGCAGGATCGCGGATTTCGGTGAAGTTGTACGATGCGCTGGCGGAAACCTTGAAGTCGTTGGTGACGAAGCCTTCGATCTCGCCTTCCACGCCGCGGCCCTTGGTCTTGGCAGCGTTAATCAGCTTGGTGACGTTGGAATTGCCGCCGACCACGGTCAGCTGCTGGTTCTTCACGTCGTAGTCGTACACGCTCAGGGAAGCGCGTGCGCGGCGGTTCCACAGGTCGGCCTTCACGCCGGCTTCGATCGAGGTGATGGTCTCAGCATCGGCCACGGTAATCGGCACGGCGGTCGAAGGAGCGGCGATCGATGGCGCGCGGAAGCCGGTGGCGTAGCGGGCGTACACGCTGACGTCGTTGTTCAGCTTATAGGTGCCGCTCAGGTCCCAGTTGAACTTGTCCTTGGACAGGTTGGCGGTCTTCGGGCCGACCAGCACGGTGCCGGTGGGTTCCAGAACTTCGAAGTCCTTCTTGTCGTCGGTGTAACGCAGGCCGCCGCGCACAGTGAACGCATCGTTCACGGCGTAGTTCACGGAGCCGAACAGCGCGTACGCTTCGTTCTTCTGCTGCGACTTCACGCGCGAAGTGCGGGTGCCGGCAACGTTGAAGTTGTCCTGGCCTGCCACTGCCTTCTCGTCGAAGAAGTAGGCGCCTGCCTGCCAGTTCAGCGGGCCGGTGTACTTGGACTCGACGCGGAACTCTTGCGAGTACTGCTTGATGTCCGGTACGAAGGCTGCGGTGGCAACCTGGAATGGCACGGCTGGCGCGTTGGTCGGGTTGCCGCCGTCGATGTCGCCGGCCGAGTTGTACTTGGCCACGGTCTCGTAGCCGGTCACCGAGTACAGCTTGTGCGCGCCCAGGTCCCAGCTCATACGCAGGTTGGCGCCCTGGGTTTTCAGTTCCTGGTCTTCACGGCCGTTGATGGCGATCTTTTCCGGATCGAAGCCGTCCACGAAGGTGTTGGAGCCCTTCTTGATGATGTTGGCGCGGAACAGGCGCGAGCTGCCTGTGGTGGCGCGCCGGTGCACGTTGAACAAGGCGTTGAATACGCCGTTCGGCTGGTACAGCACCTGCACGCGCTCTGCGTGCTCGTTGTAGCCTTCCAGCGCGTTCTTCTCGCCGGTGAAGGTGTTGTCGACGAAGTCGTCGCGGTGCTGGCGCAGGGTCGAAACGCGCAGGGCCCACTCTTTCGACAGCGGCACGTTGGCGGCTGCTTCGATATTGGCGGTAGCGTCGCTTGCGTAGGAAACGTTGTAGAAGCCTTCCACGCCGCGCAGGTTTGGCTTGGCCGACTCGAACTTGACCACGCCGGCCGGGGTGTTACGGCCGAACAGGGTGCCCTGCGGGCCGCGCAGGACTTCCACGTTGGCCAGGTCGTACATCGGGTAACCCTTCAGGATCGGGTTCTCCTGCACCACGTCGTCGTAAATCAGGGACACTGGCTGCGATGCGAACACGGCGAAGTCGGCGTTACCGTAGCCGCGGATGTAGAAACGCGGGAATACACGGCCGGTCGACGACTCGACGTTCAGCGATGGGGTCTTGCCCGCCAGGACACGGATATCCTGGCCGCCGGACAGCAGGATGTCCAGCTTCTCATTGTTGATCATGGACACGGAAACCGGCACTTCG
The DNA here is from genome assembly GCF_038440195.1 of Pseudoduganella sp. OTU4001. Classification (NCBI taxonomy): domain Bacteria; kingdom Pseudomonadati; phylum Pseudomonadota; class Betaproteobacteria; order Burkholderiales; family Oxalobacteraceae; genus Pseudoduganella; species Pseudoduganella sp. OTU4001. The sequence continues at coordinate 61,684 of NZ_JASATG010000014.1, forward strand.
CGGATATTCTCAGCGCGGCGCTGTGCGGTTACGGTCACTACTTCCAGCTGGCCGGCTGCGGCCTGGTTGGCTTCCTGGGCCTGGGCGGCCATCTGCACGACGGCGAGGGTGACCAGCACGTGCATCTTGGACAACTTCATCATATTCTTTCCTTGTGGGTGAGGTGATGTCGTCTCCCCTATTTCCCCCACAGGCCGCGGTCTGTAGCCGCGAAAATAGCGCGCATTATATACCCACTATAAGATTTGAACACTATTGCTTGACGGTAAGTGTGCTACCGGTGGCGCCCACATAAAACACCACCAGCTTGACCGGCCCGCTGCCCACATTGCGCCCGTTGTGCATGGTGCTGACCACTTCGGCCAGGGCCTGGCCAGCCGTAAAGCGCTTGACCGCGCCATCCTTCAGGCTCACCTCCAGCTCGCCCTCCATCACATAGGCGAAGGAAGGCACCGGGTGCAGATGCCAGCCGGTTTCCGCGCCGGGCGTAATTTCAATCTGCAAAGCGGTGACTTCGGCCTGCCCTGCCGGCCAGCTTAGCTGCGCGCCATTCCAGCTGGTGGCGGATTTCAACAGCGGGGTGACCTTGACTGTAGCGGACTGGTCCAGTGCGAAAGCAGGCTGGGCTGCGAAGTAAGCGAGCGCAGCAAGGGTAATGGCGAGGGATTTCATAAGTCTCCTTGTTGGTACATGGCGCATGATAGACGCAGGTCAATACCAGATCAATTAAGCCTCCTAGACTGGCCAGATCCCCGCAACAAAAGGGGATCCCCCAAACCAGCCAGGAGACATCATGAAGAACTTTCCGCAAGAAATGAGCCATGCATCCGGTGCCACGCTGACCCTCGACCCGACCCGCCTCCTGCTCGCGCTGAAGCAGCCCAAAGAGCGCAGCGCCATCGAACAATTCCTGCACAGCGTGGATTTGTTCCTGGAAGACGAAGCCGACGAAGGCATGGTGCCAGGCGAGCGCGTCAACCACACGAAGACGCGCTACTTCGTGCAATCGCGCCGTCCGCTGGACGACGGCCACCTGGCCAAGATCGAAGAAGCCGGCGCGCCACTAGGCCTGGACTGGATCGGCCCGGTCTACCGCCAGGCCGGCCAGCGCGGCCGCCGCGCCCTGGCCTCGCCCCTGCCCCACGTGGCGGTGATCAAACTGCGCCAGTCGCGCGACACGGCGCTCAAGCTGCCGGAAGGCCTGGGCAGCAAAGGGGCCGCCGAACCGATGATCCAAGAGGTGACGGAGAAATCGCGCTTCCTGAACGGCCACCGCTACTTCCAGATCGCCAACGTCAAGGAGATCAACGCCTACCAGCTGCGCGAACGCCTGCGCCAGATCCCCAACGCACCGATCGCCGACTTCCAGTTCGAGACCATGCCGCTGCTCACGCCCACCTCGATCGCGCCCAACGATACCCTGTTCCCGCAGCAGTGGGACATGACGCGCATTGAAGCGGGCGGCCCCGGCACCACCGGCTGGGACATCACCACCGGTGTCGCCACCGCCGTGGTGTGCGTGCTCGATGAAGGCTGCGACTTGAGCCACCCCGACCTGCGCTTTTCCGCGCCCGGCATCAACCTCGGCACCATGAGCGGCGACGGTTCGCCGACCGGCAACCACGGCACCGCCTGCGCCGGCATCGTGGCCGCCACCTACAACAACGGCACCGGCGTCACCGGCGTAGCGGGCGATGCGCGCATCCTGCCGGTAGCTTTCGATGCCTGGACCGATGTCGAGGTGGCAGCCGGCATCAACTACGCGGTGGCCAACGGCGCCAGTGTGATCAGCATGAGCTTTGGCTGGAATGCCTGGAGCCCGGCCATCATCGACCCGGCCATCCAGAACGCCTTCAACAACGACCTGGTGATGTGCGTCGCCACCCACAACTACAACGGCCCGATCACCTACCCAGCCACCAACCCGCTGGTGATCGCCGTCGGCGCGTCGGACGAAATCGACAACCGCAAAACGCCATTGAGCCCCGACGGCGAAGCCTGGGGCTCCAATTTCGGCCCGCAGATCTCCGTGGTCTCGCCCGGCGTGCACATCCCCACCACCGACATCCAGGGCGGTGGCGGCTACGTGGCGGGCGACTACGACTTGCTGTTCAACGGCACTTCCTCCGCCACGCCGCACGTGGCCGGGCTGGCGGCCCTGATCCGCAGCGTCTACCCCATGCTGGACAATATGCAGGTGCGCGCCCACATCGAACGCACCGCGCAGAAAGTCGGCGCCGTGGCCTATGCCGACACCGCCGGCCACCCGAACGGCACCTGGAACCAGGAAATGGGCTATGGCCGCATCAACGTCTTCCGCGCCCTGGACGAAGCGGACGTGATGATCAAAGACGCCCCGGCCGACAGCGGCAACGAGCCCTTCACCGGCGGGAATTTCTGGGACTTCTCCGACATCGTCGTACGTATCAACGACGACAATGTGTTCGTCCCCAGCGACCCGCTGCAATCGAAGAACGTGGAGCGCGGCCAGGCCAACTACATCTACGTCCGCGTCACCAACAACGGCGCGCGCGACGCCCGCAACGTCACCGTCAGCACCCGCATCACGCCTTATGTCGGCCTGCAGTTCGTCTACCCGCCTGACTGGACCACGGTGGACGCCATGCACGTCAGCCCCACCGGCATCACCACCAGCTTCACCAGCGTGCCGGCCGGCGGCACGGTCATGGCCAAATTCCGCATCGAGGCAGCGCAAACCGAATCGCTGTACGGCTGGCAGGAAAACCATCCATGGCACCCCTGCCTGCTGGCCGTAGTCAATTCCGACAACGACTACGCCTTCGCCACCGCCCCGCTGACGGGCGACCCGATCAGCGCACGCCGCAACAACCTGGCCCAGCGCAACCTGTCGGTGATCGACGTGCTGGCCGGCGCACGCTCCGCCTTCCCCTTCGTGGCGGCCAGCCGCTTCAACCGCGAAACGCGCATGACGCTGGTGATCGACCGCAGCCACCTGCCGGCCGCCATGCCGCTTACCCTGTCGCTGGACGAAGACGGCGCCGCCTTCCCCGCCATCGATTTTGAAAACCAGGTCGACCCGGCGCCCGACCAGGGCCACGGCCACGGCGAGGAGGACATGAAAAAGAATTGCGGCCTGATCTTCCTCGAAGACACCCGCGTCAAGACCCGCTTCGCCTGTTGCTGCGGCATCCTGACGCTGGCCAAAGGCTCGCACTTCGACTGCCTGCCGCGCCGCACCCTGGGCAACGTCACGGTGGAAGGCGGCGACGTGGTCCTGCGCAACGGCAAGCGCTATGTCGATATCCGCAACGCGGTGGTCAGGGTCACCATGGAGAAAGACCCCGCCATGATGTACCCGATGGCGCTGCAGACCAGCATTCCGGCTGCCGCAGCGGAAGGAGCGCAATACCAGATCAACGTGGCCCAGCTCAACGCCCAGGGCACCCCGGTCGGCGGCGCTTCCATGGTCTACCACGTAGCTTAAGCCTCCCCCAGGCCCGGTTTCGCGCCGCCGCAACCGGGTTTCGTCGCATCGCGGTGGCGCCGCCGGCGCCTGCTCCGTAGTCTTGCAGCATCAACAACCACTACGGAGCAAAAAATGAAACACACCATCCTCTCTATCGCTATCGCCCTGGCCTGCAACGCTGCCTTCACCGCGCCGGCTGCCGCCGACAGTAACGCCTTCGCCACCGCCCGCCAGCAATTCATGGCCGGCACCAGCGGCGACGCCTCGGCCCGCGACGCCTCCATCGACGCCTTTGAAAAGCTCTATGCCAGCCAGCCCGGCAACCCGGTCTACCTGGCCTACCAGGGCGCCGGCTTCACCCTGCGCGGGCGCGACGCCATGATGCCGTGGGACAAGATGAAATACACCGAAAAAGGCGCGGACATGATCGAGAAAGCGCTGTCCCTGCTGGCGCCGGAGCACGACAGCCTGCTGCTGAACGGCACCCCGGCCAGCATCGAGACCCGCATGGTGGCCGCCAACACCCTGCTCGCCCTGCCCGAATTCATGAACCGCCGTAGCGGCGGCAAACGCGCCCTGCAGGCCGCGCTGGATTCGCAGGTGCTGGCGCAGTCGCCCGCCCCGATCCGCGCCAACGTGTTTGCCGCTGCTGCCCGCGTCGCCGCCGAAGAAAAGCGCAGCGCCGACGAAATCGCTTACCTGCGCCAGGTGGTCGCCACCCAGGCCGGCATTCCCGCCGTCGCCAAGGCCGCATCGCGCCTGAAGGAGCTGGGCCAATGAAGGCCGCCGAACCGCTGCTGTCGCTGCGCGGCATCAGCAAGTCCTACGCCCTGGGCGGCAATGTGATCCGCGCCCTGCAGTCGGTCGACCTGGCCCTGGTGCACGGCGAGATCGCCGCCGTCACCGGCCCCTCCGGCAGCGGCAAGAGCACCCTGCTCAACCTGTGCGGCCTGCTGGACAAGGCCGATGGCGGCGAGCTGCTGTTCGACGGCGAGCCGCTGCCGGCCGGCGACGAACCGCGCCGCACCGGCCTGCGGCGCCAGGCCATCGGCTTCGTGTTCCAGGGCTTCAACCTGGTGCCGGTGATGACCGCCCACGACAACATCGACTATCCGCTCTACCTGCTGGGCATACCTGCCGCCGAGCGCCGCCAGCGCGTGCAGGAAGCCCTGGCGCGCGTTGGCCTGCAAGGGCTGGGCGGCCACAAGCCGGACCAGTTGTCCGGCGGCCAGCGCCAGCGCGTCGCGATTGCCCGCGCCATCGTCAAGCGCCCGCGCCTGGTCATCGCCGACGAACCGACCGCCAACCTGGACGCACAGACCGCCTCCCAAATCGTGGGCCTGATGCGCGCCCTGGCGCACAACGACGGCACCACCTTCCTGGTGGCCACCCACGACGACCGCATGCTGCCGCATTGCGACCGCTCGCTCATGCTGGACGACGGCGTGCTGAAGGGAGGCGTCCATGCGCATTGATTTCAAATGGCTGTCGCTGGCCTGCCGCAACGCCATGCGCAACCGCCGCCGCTCGCTGGTGACCCTGGCCATCGCCGCCACCGGCACCGCTGCGGCGTTGCTGGGCGGCGGCTTCGCGCTCTATACCTATGAATCGCTGGCCCAGGCCAGCGCGCGCGACACCGGCCACCTGGTGCTGGCCGCCCCCGGCCAGTTCGAGGGCAACGACAATGTGCCCCTGGAGCATGGCTTGCCGGGCCGCGCCGAGCTGACGCGCGAACTGATGGCGCACCAGAGCGTGACGCGCGTACTGCCACGCCTGCAGTTCTCAGGTCTGATCAGCAATGGCGACAAGAGCGAAATCTTCCTCGGCACCGGCGTCGACGCGCGCCAGGAATTCCTGGTCAAGGGCCCCTTCATGAAAATCGAAGACGGCAAGCTGCTCGACGCAGACGGCGCCGGCACTGGCCCCGGCCCCGGCATCGTCCTCGGCAAAGGCCTGGCCCGCATCCTGAACGCCAAGCCCGGCAGCTCGCTCACCCTGATGTCGACCACCACCGCCGGTAGCCTGAACGCGATCGACGTCACCGTCACCGGCATCGTCAGCAGCGGCATCGCCGACATCGACAAGCGGCTGGCCATGGTGGAACTGGGCACCGCGCAGGAGCTGCTGGTGACCGATAAAGTCAGCCACCTGAGCGTCTACCTCGACGAACTCGAACATAGCGACGCCGTCGGCGCCGCCTGGCGCGACCGCTACGCCGGCCGGCTGGAAGTACGCACCTGGCTAGACCAGGCCATCTTCTACCAAAGCGTAAAAAGCTTGTACGACCGCATCTTCGGCTTCCTCGGCGTGATCGTGCTGGTGATCGTGCTGTTCGCCATCTCCAACACCCTGTCGATGGCCGTGCTGGAACGCATCCGCGAAATCGGCACCCTGCGCGCCATGGGTACCACACCCGGCGAAGTGACCCGCCTGTTCACCCTGGAAGGTCTGGTACTGGGCGGCGGCGGCGCGGCACTCGGTATGGCCGTCGCTGGCGGCGTGGCACTGTCCCTGCTGGTGTTCGGCATCCAGATGCCGCCACCGCCCGGCCGCACCAGCGGCTACCCGCTGGTTGTCGCCGTATCACCGGCCATGTACGCCGCTGCCGCATGCGCCGTCACCCTGTTAGCCGCCCTGGCCTCGCTGCTGGTCAGCCGCAAAGCCGCCAACCAATCCGTCGTGGAGGCACTCGCCCATGTTTAAGACCACCATTGCGGCCATGCTGATGGCCGCCTGCAGCACCGCCGCCGCCCAGGATGTCGAAACCATCCTGCGCAAGGCCGACTCCCATCGCCTGCGCGAAGGGTCCTCGCAACTGGAAACGCAGGTGCAAACCTACAAGGACGGCAAGCTGGATAAGGAAAAGCGCTACCAGGTGCTGGTGCGCCCTGGCGGCAAATCGCTGGTACTGTTCCGCTCTCCCGGCGAGAGCGGGCAAAAAATCCTGATGTCGGGCGACGACTTCTGGATGCTGCTGCCCGGCAGCGCACGGCCGATCCGCATCACGCCGCTGCAAAAGCTGCTGGGCGACGCCTCGACCGGCGACATCGCCAACATGACCTGGTCCGGCGACTACAAAGGCAGCATCACGCGCGAAGTCGAGATCGACGGCGTGCCGTGCCTCGAACTGGACCTGGCCGCCACCCGCAAGACCCTGAGCTACCAGCGCCTGGTGCTGCACGTGGCCAAGGCCGACTACCGGCCGGTGCATGCCGACCTGTACGCCAGCTCCAGCAAACGACTCAAGCAAGCCCGCTTCAGCCAGGGCCGCATGGTGCTGGTGGACGAAATCCAGACTGGCCGCGAAACCGTCATCACCACCCTGTCCAGCAAACCGCGCCAGTTCGGCGACGAGTTGTTCAACCCGATGTTCCTGAGCCGATCCGATGCTGCACCATAAGTCCCGGTCCACCGCCACCCTGGCGGTGGCGCTTTCCCTCGCCGCCCCCCTGCCGGCCCACGCGGGCGACCTGGTCGCCAACGTGCGCGCGCAGATCGGAAGCCAATCACTGAAAGCCGGCGAGCTGCGCTGGTCCGAAGGCCCGCTGCGCGGCGTCCTAACCGCAACCCGCGTCGATGGCGGCGATGTCCGCCTTCGCCTCAACGAACTGACTTACGACCGCCCATTCGCAGGCGGCTTCCTCAGCGCAGGCAAAAAAATCATGAGCTGGGATGTCGGCTACGCCTTCCGCCCGCTGGACGTGGTGCAGCGCGAAGACCGCCGCGCCCTCAATCCCCTGGCGCTGGAAGGCATCCCCCTGCTCGCCTGGGAACGCTTCGACGCCGACAGCGCCACCACCATTGTCTGGGCCAACCCGTCGCAGGGGCGCGCCCTCCACCAGCGCGATGACGAAGCCATCGCCATCCGCCACTACCGCCAGCGTGGCGCGCGCGACGAATACACCGTATTACGCATGTCGCAAAGGAACGGCCTCGAAGCCGGCGCCTCCTTCTCGCAGGTAGCGGGCGACGGCCTCGAACTGCACGCCTCCCTGCTCTGGCAGCAGCGCCCCACGCATAGCGGCAAAGCGCTGGCCGGCTTCACCTGGACCACGGAGAGCAAGCTCTCCATCATCGGTGAAATGTGGACCGACCGCACCGCAGCGCCCGGCCAGCAGCGCAACCGCATGCTGCGCGCAGCGCAGTATCTCGACAATGATGTGGAAGTTTCTGCCGACGTATTGTGGCAACCGCAAACGGATAGCCGGATCGGCACCCTGTCAGCCAGCTGGAAAACCGGCCCCTGGGTACTGTCCGCCAGCTACCGCCACTACGGCGGACTGGCCGGGCGCTACATGAAGGACACCGCCCTGGCCAGCATCCAGCGCGGCTTCTGAGATTACATCTGACGGAACAGGTGCGCGTACAGCGGCGATACGCGCAGCTTCTCTGCGCGCCCGCGCAAGACCAGCGACATCTTGCCGCCCTCCTCGCGCACAGCGCTCAGAATGGAGGAAGAATTGACGATGGTGCCGCGATGCACCTGCCAGAACAGCTGTTCATCAAGCTGCGGCAGCAGTTCCTTAAGGCTCATGCGGATCAGTACCTCGCTGTCCGCCGTTACCACGTTGACGTACTTGTCAGCCGCCTCGAAATACACCACATCGGCCACCGGCACCATGCGCACCTGGTTGCCCACCGCAGCCCGGATGACTGTCAACCGCTGCGCTGCCGGCGCCGCCATTGGCACACCGAGCGCACGCAGCTGCGCCGCCAGCGCCTCCAGCGAGGCATCTCCCGGCGCCGCACCCTGCGCAGGCGCCTGCAAGCGCTGCCGCAGACGCGCCACGGTGCGCGCCAGGCGCTCATCGCTGACAGGCTTCAGCACATAATCCGCCGCCTCGCGTTCAAAAGCTTGCACCGCGAATTCATCGTATGCCGTCACGAACACCACCTGCGGGAACGGCGCAGCGCCCGACCAGCCTTCGGCCAGCTCCTCCGCCACCTCCAGCCCCGACTTGCCCGGCATTTTGATATCGAGGAACAGCACATCCGGCTGCAAGGCCGCAGCCTGTGCCAGCGCCTCGATACCGTTCGCGCAGGTCGCGACAATCGACAAGCCAGGCCATTGGCGCTGCAAAGCCGCCGCCAGCGTGGCGGCCAGGATAGGTTCGTCTTCAGCAATCAGTGCGGTAGTCATGGTCAGGCAGGCAAAATGATTCGTGCAACAGCGCCCTGTGGCGCAGCATCAAGGTAAAGGGAGGCGCGCTCGCCATACAGGCCAGCCAAGCGCTCGCGGGTATTGGCCAGGCCAAGCCCCGTGCCCGGCTTGCCCGGTCCCGCATCGAGTCCGCGCCCGGTATCGGACACCAGCAATTCCAGGCCGCCGTCCAATGCGCGCGCCGTCACCTGCACATGGCCGCCGGCCACGTTTGGCTCCACGCCGTGTGCAATCGCATTTTCCACCAGCGGTTGCAGCAGCATCGGCGGCAGCGCCGTGCTGCGCAGCTCATCCGGCAACTCCAGCCGGTAGCTCAGGCGCGCGCCCATGCGCACCGACATCAGGCCAAGGTAAGCATCGAGCAGCGCAAACTCCTGACCCAGCGTAGTGCGCTCGGCACGCGCCGCGCTCAGGGTTGCGCGCAGATAGGTAATCAGCTGGTCCAGCATGGTCTGCGCGCGCACCGGGTCGAGCGCAATCAGCCCTTGCAGGTTGGCCAGGGTGTTGAACAGCATATGCGGCTCGATCTGCGCCTGCAGCAGCTGCAACTGCGCCTGCAAAGCCTGGCGCTCGACCGCCTCCGCGCGCGCCTTTTCCATCGCCGCCTCGGCACGCGCCTGCAGCAGCCGGTCGCGCCCATTGAAGAAGGCGGTCACCAGCCCGGTGGCGAAAATGGTGAACAGTAAAGCACTGATGCCGCGCTCACCGCTGATCGCCCGCATGATATTGGTGTTCGCCCCCAGCATCCATGCCGCCGCGTGCGAGCCGATAAAGACGCCGGCAACAACGCCCACGGCCAGCACCGGCAGGAACGATAGCCAGTGGACTTTCTTCTCTCCGCCCCAGAACAGCTGGCGGGCCAGCTCGATCAGCAGCCAGGTAGTGGTTCCGATGCACATCGAAACGACAAGATTGACGCCGAAATGGCGCCCGCCACCAAACACAAAGGTGATCAGCACGGCGCACAAAACGTTGAACGCGGCCACGTACATGCCATCGGTGGCGATGCGGCGGAGGGGGAAACGGGAAATTATCTGCATGCCGGGGATTGTCGCCCTAAGGGCGCCCCACTGGCAACAGGCATGCGACGAAAAGGCCCTGGCACGGCGCCAAACGCCCTTTCAGAAGCGGTAAGCCAGACGCAATTGCCAGCGCCGGCCCATCAGGTCATAGGTCATAGTATCGGTATTGGCGTCGATCCAGCTCTGGATGAAAGGCGCGTCGTGGTCCGTCAGGTTCTCCACGCTGGCCGAAAGCGTCAGCGCCGGGCTGACCGCGTAGCGCAGGCTGGCGTTGTGGTACACCACGCTCGGCGCCCGCGCGCCGGCATTGGCTTTCACGCCGTTGATATCGTCCGCCTTGCCGATCATCTGCAGGCCATAGCTGCCCGACCACGCGCCCCTGCCAGCGCTCAGCGTGGTGCTGGAACGCCAGCGCGCGAAACTGCCCCTGCCGCCGGTGATCTTGCCGGCATAGGCAATCGTCGCGCCGCCGGGATAGGGCTTTATGTCAAAGCGCGCCAGCCGCGTGGCATCGGCCGCCAGCGACATGCGCCAGCCGGCCAGCGCGAAATCGAACAAGGCGCCAAAGTCCACGCCGCTGATGCGCTGATGCGCCACATTTTCCGGTTGCGAAGAAAGGAAGTTGATTTCGCCGGTCTTCGGGTCGCGCGTAAAGCTGGATGGGCTGCAGAAGACGTGCGCCAGCTCAGGCGTGTTGTAGCAGCTTGCCAGCTTGGTCGACCCCGGCACCGACTCGATCGCGTTGTCGATACGGATATCGAAATAGTCCGCCGTCAAGGTCACGCTGCGCGCCGGCGTCCACACCAGCCCCGCCGTCCTGTTCTGAGCCAGTTCCGGCTTCAGCGCCAGGTTGCCGCCAGAGGTGGTCAGGATCGTATTCCCCAGCTGGCGGAAACCCACCGGCACGCCGGCAGCGCGGCAATTGCGCGCCACCACCGAATCGGCCGGCAGCTTGTCCCACCCGCTGCATGGATCGGTGGTGGTCAGGTTGCCCGTCGTCACACCGCCGAACAGTTCCGGCACGGTAGGCACGCGGAACGCGCGTGAACGGTTGGCGCGCAGCTTGAGCGGAGCGAATACCTGCCAATCCAGGCCGCCCTTGTAGGTCCACTGCGCACCAAACAGGTCATAGTGCGAATAGCGGCCGGCCGCACTGGCCCGCAGCGCAGAAAACAGCGGCACCGACAATTCGCCGTATGCCTCGCGCGCTGTGTAGCTCCCCGCCACCGGATCCTGCGCATTCACATTGGCGGCACGCGCCACGATCAGCGGATCAGGATTGCGCCAGCCCTCCTCGCGCCGCACTTCCACTCCCGCAGCGAAGCCCAGCGCACCAGCGGGCAGCTGCAGCAGCTCCCCGCTCACGCTGGCCTGCGCGCTGCGCTGCGAATTGCCGCCATGGTCGCGGACCGTGGTGTGCAAATAATCCAGCACAGCCGGCGTCAGAGAGTTCAGGCCCAGATAATTGCCGCATGGGGCAGCACCCGCGCGCCCGCAAGTGGCCGTATCCAGCGTCGCCGCCACCCGGTCCAGGTTGATGATATTGGTCATGCCGTCAACGCCGGTATTGCGCGCCCAGTTCAACGCAGCCGACCACTCCCAGCCATTTTCCAGGCGTCCGCGCAAGCCGCTCACAATGCGCGCCGTCTTCGTATGCTGGAAGAAGTCGCGCGGCCCGGCCTCCACTACGCGGCGACGCTCGAGCACCAGATCCTGCCCTGTCGGATTGGTCGGATGCGAAGCCGCGATAGTCATGGGCCGGAATATGCCCAGCGTCCCGGGCGACGCCAGTTGTGCCGAGCTGCGGTCGACATACAGCAATTCATTGAACCAGATGAGGCCCGACGCCAGTTGCTGCTGGCCGAACAGGCTCGCGCCAATGCGGCGGATCGGATTGACCGCGTTCAGCATGGTGTTGCTATTGAAGCCGTGCTTCAACACATCATAGGTTTCGTAACGCCCGCCCTCGATGAAGTTGATGCGCCGGCCATCGGCCAGCCGCGCACGGCCGCCTGCCGTATTCGAACTGCCGGAGCACACCAGCTGTTGGCCGATGGCCGCCAGCGAACAAGGTGCGCGCGAGTCCATCGCCACCGCTTCCTGCCGCGAAAAATGCAGGCCCACGGTCCAGGCGCCGGAGGCATTGCGCCAGCCATAGGTGCCGTCCACCGCGTTGCTGTCGCCGTCGCCGCGCGTGGTAGCGCCGCTGCGCAGCACCAGCTCGCCGCCTGCGCTGGCATCGTGCGTGATGATGTTGACCACGCCCGCCAGCGCATCGGCGCCATACACGGCGGAAGCGCCGTCTTTCAGTACTTCGACACGTTTGACCAGCGCCAGCGGGATCATATTCAGATCCACAGAGCTGTTGGCGCCAGTGCCGCCAGCCACCAGGCGCCGTCCATTCAACAACACCAGCGTACGGTTGATACCCAAGCCGCGCAGGTTGACTTGCGCCGTGCCGAATCCATTCACCGTCCAGTAGGCATTACCCTGGCTGCCTGCCGCACCGGCCGAAGCAGGCAGCTGCTGCAGTAAGGTTTCCAGCGAAGTGGCGCCGGAACGCAGGATCGCGTCCGCATCGATCACGCTCACCGGGCCCACGCCCGCCAACTGCTCCTGGCGCAGGTTGATACGGCTGCCTGTCACCTGGATGCGCTCGAGCGCGTCCTCTGCAAGCGGAGTTTCCGCAGCCAGCATCAGCATCAAAGCATGTGACAGCAGCATGGTCATTCCTTTCAGCCGGAAGCGTCAGTTGTGGGGACTGCCTTGGCCAACTCGCGATACTTGCGCTCGATCGCTTTTCTTTTGGCCACAAATTCGGGATGCACCATCGCCGCATCGATCGCATGCAGCAAGGCTGCCTGTTGCGGGTGATTCTTGCGCAGGCCGACATGGAACTCGACCAGGCTGTTGGGGATGAAATCCACTTTCTTCATACGCAGCTGGTCGCGATAGCCGTAGCGGTTGGCGATATAGATGGCATGTTCCACCGACATGATGAAGAAGTCGCCCGCCTTGCGCTGGAAAATCATATGCCACATGGAGCGCGGCGTGTTCACCATATAGCGTTTGATATAGGCGGGAACGTTTTCATCTTCCCAGGACACACCCTCCTGGCTGATAAAGGTCAGCCCGCGCAAATCCTCAAAGCTGCGCGCCGTCTCAAGCTTGGCAGCCTTGCTGCTACGGCTGTCGAACACCAGGTTGCCATAGTCCAGCGTATAGATGGCGTGCGGTGAAAATGCCGCGTAGGCCTTGCGGCTGGCGGAAGGGAATGTGACAAACATGTCCATCTGGCCCGACTCCACCAAACGCTGCGCGCGCGCCCAGGGATAGGTTCGGAACTCCAGGCGATAGCCCGGTACATGGCGGAACAGCTCCACCAGCATATCCTTCAACAAACCACTTGGCTCACCATTCACAGCGTAGCTGGCTGGCGGCAAGGCTTCCGACAGCGCCACTTTAACGGTTACGGTGCTTTGTGCGTTGGCTGGGACAATTGCCTGCAGTATGGCGAGCAGGACGATCGCCAATATTTTGCTTCCCATGGCGCACTGTTTTTGAAATCTACAGTCGCTGATCGTACACGACCGCTGCGCAACGTGAAATCACCACGTGGCACAAATGTAACAATACGCGCTCAGGCCAAGGCTTCTTTCGCCGCCTCTTCCGGCGTCAACCCGTCGTAGAACAAATCGGTGAACCATTCCACCTGCTCTTCAATGTGGTCCTGGGCCTCTTTTACGGTAGCGCCACCCTTGACCAGCCAACCCTCGACTTCGATACACCACTGGATTAACTCCAGGGTTTCCGGATCAAGTTCCTCTTTCTTCTTCGCCATGATATTTCTCCTTACTGGGCGATAATAACGTCTTTAGACAACGCCTTATAAGAGCACTTATGCAATTACCAAGCTTTGCCCAAGAATTTTCAAACAACCTGGCCATGCTCCCTGCTGCCGACTCCATCGCAGCAATCGAACTTATCGACCAGTCTGGAGTTCCCGTCGGCAGGATCGAGAATCGGCCTGGCCAGGCAGGGTCTGTACGGGTTTATTCCTGGCTAGCTGAGACCTTCGGCGCCATTACACCGGAAGCGGCAGAACTTGGCCTGAAAATCTACGCCGAGCATACCGAGGATGCCCGCGCCAACCCTGGGAACCATCCCAACATCGACCGCCTGCTCCAGCTCACCACACCAGCTCAAACCCTGCTCGTGAAGGGCATTATCAAAGACTGATGATCGTAGTGGCATATTCGTGGGCGGCGGATTTTTTCTTGGCGGCCCACGCCACCGCTTCCTGCGCCTGCGCCATCGTCAGGACAGAAGCCTTGTCCTTGTTCTTGATGAAGGAGACCCCTTCAAAGACACCCTCCTTACTGCGCATGACCCGCGCGAACACCGGCGGCTTGCCCGGTTCATTGATTTTGTTCTGCTGAACCATGTAACGCTGTTCGTTGTTTTCCATTTTCACACCTCGCAATGCAAAAAGCCCAACCGGTTAGGGTTGGGCTCTTCTGTGTTCTGGCTCCCCGACCTGGACTCGAACCAGGGACCTGCGGATTAACAGTCCGTCGCTCTACCGACTGAGCTATCAGGGAAAAGAGGCAACATTATATCTGCCACTCGGGTTTTTGCAAACCCCTTTTTCTTACATGCCGAGCGACTTCAGCAGCTCGTCGGCGTCATCCGACGAAATGGCTTCGGCTTGGGCTGCCGGCTTGGAGGCTTGCTCCTGCTCCAGCAGTGCATCGGCGTCAACAACTTCCGACTTCTCGAAATCGTGCAATTTAATAAACTCGGTACGGTCGATCGCCAGTTCGAGGTAGAAGATATTGTTACGCTCGGTGAAGAAGGACACGCGGCGCATTTCCGGACGGTCCAGCGGCGTATCGACACTCAGCGTGACCTGCTTGTTCAGCACCAGCATCTTCGGCTGGTTCTGGGTGATATTGGTGTGCAGCTCGGCGCGCACCTTGCCGGTGAAATCGCCGACGATCTGGTTCATCAGCTCGCCCATGATGTTCGCCACCTCGTCCGAGGTGAAGGAACTGGCCAGCTCCGACTTCGGCATGCCCATGCTCAGCATGTAGCGCTCGTAAATCTCCATCGCCGCTTCAGCCGAGAAGTTCAGCACCACCAGGCCGGTAAAGCCGCCGTCAAACAGCACGAAACAGCCAATATCAGGTTTCAGGCCCACTTTGGTGATGCGCTGGACCATGGCCGAATAGGTAATCCGGCTTTGCGATGCCACATTCAGCACGCGGGTGACCGAGGTGCACAAGGTCGTCAGCAGGTCTTCAGTACCGTAAACAACCCGCTCTTCTTTTGTAATCATTATGAAAATTGCTCCGCAAATGAACGTCCAGGCTACGAAAAAGCCGGAATATCCACAGAATAACTGATCCTGTCGCAAAAGCAAAAATGTAAAGTGGCTATATGCTATTGTCGCCACAACATCGCTGCCCCTCTTGCGCAAGGCCCTTTAATAATGAAGAAGATTGGTTTCGCCCTCCTCCTGATCTGCGCCCTGCCTGCCAAAGCCGACCGCGCTGCCGACCTTGATCGCGTCGCCAAGGCCTACCACGCGATCGGCCAGCTCGATGGCTCGGTGCTGGTGGCGGACCAGGGCAAGGTGGTCTACCACCGCGCGTTCGGCCTGGCCAACCGCGAATGGAACATCCCGCACGGCACCGATACCGCCTTCCGCGTCGCTTCGCTGACCAAGCAGTTCACCGCCACCATGATCATGCAGCTGGCGGAGCAAGGAAAGCTGCGGCTCGACGACCCGATTGGCAAGTACGTGCCCGAGCTTAACGCCGATACCGGCAAGCGCGTCACACTGCACCAGCTGCTGAACCACACTTCCGGCATTGTGGACTACGCGAACTTCCCGGGATTCTGGGCCAAGCGCCTGGGCGAGAAAGTGCCCAAGGAAGACTTCCTCGCCATCATGAACCGCCCGCTGGAATTCGAACCGGGCAGCCAGGGCCACTACAGCAGCTCCAACTACACCCTGCTTGGCTGGGTCATTGAAAAACAGACCGGCAAGCCATTCGGTGCAGCGCTCGACGAAATGGTCCTGCGCCCGCGGGGCATGGACCGAACGGCATATGACGCACCGGACCGCATCATTCCGCGCAAGGCTTCCGGCTACGTGCGGGCGCTGGGCGGCTACCAGCCTGCCGCCCCGCTGTGGATTCCGAATATCGGCGCGGGCGGCGGCGTTGTCAGCACCACCGGCGATTTCTTCAAGCTCGATCGCGCGCTGGCCGGCACTGCCCTGCTCAAGCCGGAATCGAAGAAGCTGATGTTTACGTCCTATATTAACGACGATGTCTGGGGCGACCTGGGATACGGCTATGGTTGGCTGATCGGCACCCGCACCATTGCGGGAAAACCGCGCCTGGTGCACGAACACGGCGGCAACGGCAATGGCTTCCGCACCCTGGTTACGCGCTATCCGGAGGAAGGCAAGCTGGTTGTCATCTTCCTCAACGAAGGCAATGGCAATAAGGGGCCCGAGATTTACCGCATGCGCAGCGACTTTACCGATACGCTGTATGGCAAACGCGTAGCGCTGCCCAAGCCGGCCTTGCACGATCTGCTGGCCACTGAAATCCGCAATGCAGGCGACCAGGCAGGCCTGGCCCGCTTTGATGCCCTGCTCGCGCAGAGCGGCAAGCCTGCGGACGGCAATGGCCTGAACCGCCTGGCCTACCAGTACGCAGACGCCGGCCGCGCTGCTACCGGCATCGCCATCCTGAAACGCAGTACCGCGCTGTTCCCGCAGGACGGCAACTTGTACGACTCGCTGGGCGAGCTGCTCCTGCTGTCCGGCGATAAGGGCAGCGCCGCTGCCGCCTACCGCCGCGCGCTGGAGCTGGATCCCTCCAACGCCAACGCCAGGGACATGCTGCAAAAGATCAATTAGCCACGGTCGGCTCGATCGACTTGACGACCTTGCCCTGCTCGTCGAGCATCTGGATTTCAGCCTTGCCTTCGGCCGAAACCAGCAGCATCATGCGCACGCGGCCTTTGGCATCCTTCAACTGCAGCGACGAACCCTTGTCGCGCGTATTACCCAGGAAGATGCGGTTCTCGCTCAGTCGGCCCGCCTCGGACAGCTTCTTCCAATAAGCCTCACGCTCGGCGCCCGAAAGCTTGCGCGCCTCCTCGCCGAAACGGCTCACATCATCCATCGACGTGACCTTGAAGTGCGGTACGTCGTTGATCTTGATGGCCGTCATCTGGTGGGTGGCGCTGTCGGTGCTGAGGAGCTGCAGCGCCTGGTCCTGACGGAAGCGGTCGAAGGTCAGCGACAGGCCCGACGAGATCTTGCCGTCTGCGTTCATGCTGCCCTTCTGGATCAGGCCACCGTTCTCGGTGCCTTCCTCGTTAACGAACAACATGCCAGCGAAGTCACGGCGGTCCGGGCGCGCGCCTTCCTTACCCTCCTTGAAGTCGCCCGGAAACTGGGCCTTGTTCGAAATGATGATGCGCTTGGTGCCATCCGGCTCGACGATGTTGATCCGTCCTACGGTAATTTCATCAAAGGTTTCCTTGCGTTCGGTCTTGGCGGCAGTCAGTGCGAAAACTGCGGCCAGGGCTGCGGCCATGGTGGTTGCGCCGGACAGGAAGGTACGGATCTGGGACATGTGAATCTCCTTTTGTGGTTTTTAGGGGGTGATTAGTTGCGCTTGTTTTTCAGGCGGCGCAGACGCCATTCGGTCAACACGCCGACCAGGCCAGCCACGAAAATGGTGGCGCCGAGGAATTGCAGGATGCGGTTGCCGGAAGTCTTGATATGCTCGGTCTTGACCAGCTCAAAACGGCGGTGGCCGTTGTCTGCGGGTTCCGCATACGAACCGCCGCGGTTATCCGTTGTCTCCACCTTTACTGGGCGCTCGCGCTTAGCCTTGAACTCCGCGCGCTGCTTATTGGCCTCTTCGCTCGAAACGATCTTGGCCCGCCACTGGAGCTCCACGATGTCTTCATGCGTTTCGAAGATGTTCTCGGGCTCCCCGGCCTGTATTACGCCGGGCGAGGCGTATTTATAGAGCTTATTAGGGAAGAAAATGCCGTCGTTCGCCGCCAGCATCAGGGCAAAACCGATAATCCACGCCACGCCGGATCCGTACATCCAGACTTTGGTGTTATGGGCTTGCACCGCCACGGTCTGGGTCGTGAACTGGCTGACCGCCGGAATGTGGTTAAGGGTGGTGTCGAGGACTTCCTTATCAATCTCCTTCAGAAAGTCCGCCGCTTGCATGCCAAGGCCCGACACGATGGTCAGGAACATTTCGGCGGAAGGCACCGATTTGTCGTTCTCCAGCTTTGAGAGATAAGACTGCTCAATCCCCAGCACCTCTGCGAACTGGGGCTGAGTCTGCCCGCGCCCCGCACGGATCTGCTTGAGCCTTTCACCAAAATTCATCACAAACCTTTCCAAGAAGTAATCGAATGACCGTATTCTTAGTCATTCATACAAGACTTGGAAGATGAATATTAGCGAATTCGCATGAATTTCAATTCAATATTGCCATAATTACAATTGATATCATCCACTCTGGCCGGTAAAGCTGCAATTCAGCGATGCCCGGGACTCCTTTTTCGGAATCCATCGTCAATCGGAATGTGCACGCGGTGACATGGCCGGCCCACCACCCCCAAGTGCCGGGTTGCTCCGACCCAGCCTGGCCTCGAGCAGAGCCGCCCATTCGTTTTTGGCTGTCAACAGCCAGGCCGGCACCTTGCCAAGCCGCTTCTCCAGTTGCGCTTCGTAGAGCGATTCGGGCGCAACGTGCCGGCCCATGCTTTCGACCAGTCCAATATTCGCCATGTTCACTTCAGAATAAGGCCCGACATAGCCGACCAAAACCGGATTAACCCCCGTATAGGGGCCATACTCCTTCGTGTCTGGTTCAGGCAATTCCCATAAGTCCAGCGTACGGCTCTCATGATGTTCGAGCCGCCCGGTTTGGTGGAAATTCCAGATAACCAGCCCAGACAGATGGTTGGGTAAATCGGCATAGTTTCCGCCCTGCCCCCACATCCCACGGCTCTCTATTGCATCAAACAGCGTGTGTCGCGGGAAGTTGGCATGGGAATCGATGCCGCGTGAATTCGGCGCCACATTGCGCCAGAATACGGAACCGGTCGATTGATGTGAAGCGCCGACACCGTGCCACTGCCCTTCCGGCGTGTTGTCAATATTCAGCCCGATCATGCTGTATGTGGAAAATGTCGCGGCAAAGCTCAAGTGACCGCTATTGCCGGCAATGGTGTTCAGCATCATCGTGTTGGACGCCCCGCCGTGGATGACAGCCGGCTGAGTCACGTTCTCGAACTGGTTGCGCAGCACCCAGGAATGCACGGTCTGGTCTAGCTCGACACCGCAAAAGCCGGAGTCGTGATAAGCATTCTTGTGATGAACAAAGCGCTCGGTAAAGCTCCCCTCAACCCGGATACTTTCGAAGCCAACATTACGCAGCACCGCGACTTTACTCGCAGTCCATGGGAAGTGAAGGTCAATGGCGGTCGTCAATGGTGTCTTGAGGTGCAGTACGGCGCCGTCGACGCTGGCCACTTCATGCGTTTCCAATGCTTTGACGCCCTGGGTGTTGATCTTGCTCCAGATACGGCGCGTGGTTTTGCCTTCCAGATAAGAGGCGTTTGCGGCCGTGCTCTGCATCTCGATGCGGACGAAATCACCCGGCTGGAAGGCGGCAGTGGAAGACAGCACCAGGCGAGTATCGCCCATCCGCGCCGGCGCCGCCAGTGCCGACGACGGACCCGGTTTCCCCTTGCCCGGCGTGAAGGTCACAAGCGCCGGCGCAGCCCACAACTGTTTTGGGTCGGCCGGCGCAAGCGCATTAACCATTTTGAAATGGGTCTGCCCCCGCCAGGCGCCGCGCAGCACCACCTTGCTGGCCGAAACGATCAAACGCTTGGGCGTCGGCCCGCTATTTAGCAAATATGTGCCGGGCTCGAACTGCACGATACCGCCGCGCGCCGCACTGGCCGCGTCGATGGCACGCTGAATCGCATCCGTATCGTCCAGCGCATCGCCAGGAATGGCGCCATAGTCAGCCACGTTGAAGATCGTGGTGTCGACCGGTGCCATTCCCTGCTCGCCGTTATACGCGCCAGCCCACGAGAAATCGATGAAATTCCGCTGCGTGACAACCACGTCCCGGGCCTCAGGCGCCTGTTGCGCAGCCAAGGCGGTCATCGGAACCAGCAAAAGCAAATGGAGCAAGGAATTTTTCATGGTTTTGATTTCACACCAAAAGGTGAACGTTACCACAAATTATTGCCGCTGGCGCGCCCCAAAAGCAAAAAGCCCAACCGGTCAAGGCTGGGCTTTTCTGTGTTCTGGCTCCCCGACCTGGACTCGAACCAGGGACCTGCGGATTAACAGTCCGTCGCTCTACCGACTGAGCTATCAGGGATCATTTCTGACCGCGTTGCGATCAGAGACCAAGATATTACAGAACCTTGGCGATGGCGTCAACTACCACATCGATATTCTTCGAGTTCAGTGCAGCCACGCAGATACGGCCGGTGTCCACCGCGTAGATGGACTGTTCGCGCAGCTTGGCCACCTGCTCTTTGGTCAGTCCGGAGTACGAGAACATGCCAACCTGCTCACGCACGAAGTCGAAGTCGTGGCCTGGGGCCTTGGCTTTCAGCTTCTGCACGAAGGCTTCGCGCATTTCCTTGATACGCACGCGCATGCCGGCCAGTTCGTCTTCCCACATCTGGCGCAGTTCCGGGGTGGACAGCGCGGTGGCAATGACTTTACCGCCGTGGATTGGCGGGTTGGAGTAGTTGGTGCGGACCACGCGCTTCAGCTGCGACAGCAGGCGCGATGCTTCTTCGGCGGAGGCAGCCACCACGCTCAGGGCGCCCACGCGCTCGCCGTACAGCGAGAACGACTTGGAGAAGGAGTTCGACACCAGCAGCGCCACGCCGGTGGCAGCGAAGCGGCGTACTACGGCGCCATCTTCCGCGATGCCAGCGCCGAAGCCCTGGTAAGCCATGTCCAGGAACGGCACCAGGCCGCCCGCGACAACGGCGGCGATCACTTCATCCCACTGCGCCTGGGTCAGGTCAGCGCCGGTCGGGTTGTGGCAGCAGGCGTGCAGCACGACGATGGCGCCGCGCGGCATGGCCTTCAGGGCGGCCAGCATGGCTGGGAAGTTCACGCCATGGGTGGTTTCGTCGTAGTACGCGTAGTTGTTGACTTTGAAGCCGGCGCTTTCGAACAGCGCGCGGTGGTTTTCCCAGCTAGGGTTGCTGATGTAGACCTCGGAATCCGGAGCGAAACGCTTCAGGAAGTCGGCGCCGATCTTCAGCGCGCCGGTACCGCCCAGTGCCTGCACAGTTACCGCACGTTTCTCTTGAATTACAGCGCTGTCGGCACCAAATACCAGCTCTTGTACTGCCTTGTCGTACGCTGCCAGGCCTTCGATCGGCAGGTAGGTACGCGGGGCATGCTGTTCAATCAGGATTGCTTCCGCCTTTTCCACGCACTTGAGCAGCGGCACTTTGCCATTGTCGTCATAATAGACGCCTACGCCCAGGTTAATCTTCGCTGGGTTAGTGTCTGCATTAAAGGCTTCGGTGATGCCGAGGATCGGGTCGCGCGGGGCCATCTCGATGGCGCTGAAAACGGAAGGGTTCGTCATGATTAATTTGGTAACGTTTGGGAGCGGGTCGATGCAGATTCTTGCCGGCACCCGAACAAAATCCGGTCAGGGCCGCCGACAATCGCATATTCTATCAAAGGTCAGCATTCATGTCTGAGTCGCAAAATTCCGGTGCTCCGGCACCGACTGTCGTTACTTTCCCGGATTCGCCATACCGCCTGCACCAGCCCTTCCCTCCCGCCGGCGACCAGCCTACTGCGATCGACGGCCTGTGCGAGGGGATTGAGGACGGTTTGTCGTTCCAGACCCTGCTGGGCGTGACCGGCTCGGGCAAGACCTACACCATGGCCAATGTGATCGCCCGCATGGGCCGTCCGGCCATCGTGTTCGCGCCGAACAAGACTCTGGCGGCCCAGCTGTATTCCGAATTCCGTGAGTTCTTCCCGGAGAATGCGGTCGAGTATTTCGTGTCCTACTACGATTACTACCAGCCGGAAGCGTACGTGCCGCAGCGCGACCTGTTCATTGAAAAAGACTCGTCGATCAATGAGCACATCGAGCAGATGCGCCTGTCCTGCACCAAGTCGCTGATGGAGCGGCGCGATGTGGTGATCGTGGCGACCGTGTCGGCGATCTATGGTATCGGTAACCCGAACGAGTACCACCAGATGATCCTGACCTTGCGCGCCAAGGACCGCGTCTCGCAGCGCGACATCATCGCGCGCCTGATCCAGATGCAGTACACCCGCAACGAGATGGACTTTGGGCGCGGCACCTTCCGCGTGCGCGGCGATACCATCGATATCTTCCCGGCGGAGCACGCGGACCTGGCGGTGCGCCTGGAGATGTTCGACGATGAGCTGGAGTCGATCCAGCTGTTCGACCCGCTGACCGGCAAAGTCAAACAGAAGATCCCGCGCTTCACCGTCTATCCGGGCTCGCACTATGTGACGCCGCGCGCCACCGTGCTGCGCGCGATCGAGACCATCAAGGAGGAGCTGCGCGAGCGCCTGGAATTCTTCCGCCGCGAGAACAAGCTGATTGAGGAGCAGCGCCTTGAACAGCGCACGCGCTTCGACCTGGAGATGATGTCCGAGGTAGGCTTCACCAAGGGCATCGAGAACTATTCACGCCACCTGTCCGGCGCCAAGCCCGGCGAACCGCCGCCGACGCTGGTCGATTACCTGCCGCGCGATGCGCTGATGTTCCTCGACGAGTCGCACGTGCTGGTGGGCCAGCTGTCGGCCATGTATAACGGCGACCGCTCGCGCAAGACCAACCTGGTGGATTACGGTTTCCGCCTGCCGTCGGCGCTGGATAACCGGCCGCTGAAGTTCGAGGAGTTCGAGTCCAAGATGCGGCAGACCATCTTCGTGTCGGCCACGCCGGCCGAGTATGAGAAGAAGAACGCCGGCGCGGTGGTCGAGCAGGTGGTGCGTCCAACCGGCCTGGTCGACCCGCAGGTGATCGTGCGCCCTGCCCGCACCCAGGTCGACGACCTGTTGGGCGAAATCAACGACCGCATCGAGAAGAACGAGCGCGTGCTGGTCACCACCCTGACCAAGCGCATGGCGGAGCAGCTGACCGAGTACCTGGGCGACCATGGCATCAAGGTGCGCTACCTGCACTCGGACGTGGATACGGTGGAGCGCGTGGAGATCCTGCGCGACCTGCGTATCGGCACCTTCGACGTGCTGGTAGGGATCAACCTGCTGCGCGAGGGCCTGGACTTGCCTGAGGTGTCGCTGGTGGCGATCCTGGATGCGGACAAGGAAGGCTTCCTGCGTTCGGAACGCTCACTGATCCAGACCATCGGCCGTGCGGCGCGTAACCTGAACGGCGTAGCGATCCTGTATGCGGACAACATCACCGATTCGATGAAGCGTGCGATCGACGAGACCGAGCGCCGCCGGGCCAAGCAGATCGCCTACAACGAGAAGATGGGCATCGTACCGCGCGGGGTGAAGAAAATCATCAAGGACATGATCGATGGCGTCTACAGCGCGGCTGCACGCGAGCAGCTGGAAGTTGCGGAAGAAGCGGCGAAGTATGAGGCAATGAGCGAGAAGCAGATCAGCAAGGAAATCAAGCGCCTCGAGAAGCTGATGCTTGACCACGCGAAGAACCTGGAGTTTGAGAAGGCGGCGCAGGTGCGCGATCAACTGCACCACCTCAAAGAACAGCTGTTTGGCGCGCCGGGGGCCGACGCGCTCTGACTTGATCAGGAAGGCTGCTTAACGATACGCAGGTATGGCTTAGGCGCCTTCCAGCCGTTCGGGTAAATACCCTTGGCTTCCTCATCGCTGACCGAACCGGCGATGATCACGTCTTCCCCATGCTTCCAGTTGACCGGCGTCGCCACGCGGTGCTTGGCGGTCAGCTGCATCGAATCCAGCACGCGCAGGATTTCGTCGAAGTTACGGCCGGTGGTCATCGGATAGGTCAGCATCAGCTTGATCTTCTTGTCCGGGCCGATGACGAACACCGAACGCACGGTGGCATTGGCGGCTGCGGTGCGGCCTTCCGAAGTGCCCGCCTCTTCCGCCGGCAGCATGTTGTACAGCTTGGCGACTTGCAGGTCGGTATCACCGATCATCGGATATTTCACCGTAGCACCTTGAGTTTCCTCAATGTCGGCGGCCCACTTGCTGTGGTTCTCAACCGGGTCGATCGACAGGCCGATGATTTTGGTATTGCGCTTGGTAAATTCCGGCTCGATCTTCGCCATATAGCCCAGCTCCGTGGTGCAGACCGGGGTGAAATCCTTCGGGTGCGAGAACAGCACGGCCCACTTGTCGCCGATCCATTCGTGGAAATCGATAGGGCCCTGGGTGGTCTGGGCTTTGAAATTTGGTGCGGTATCGTTAATACGCAGGGACATAACAGCTCCTTCAATAGTTGGCGTCGTGGGACTAACATCGTGCCACGCCGCCATTATCAAGGCAACATGTTTCCAACCAAGCGCTATTTTCGAACTAGCTTATTCATTTATCGTGCACCAGCACCGTACCGACCAGGTCGCCCTGCGATACCAGCGTTGAGCGGCCCTGCGCATCCAGTGCGAACAAGCCGCGGCCATTGCTGTAGACGATGGTGCCGTTCGGCGTGATATCGAAGGAGCTCACATTGCTGGCCACCACCGCTTCGGCGCCGCTGCGGGTGCGCCGCACCAGCTGCCACGACGAAGGCACCAGCGATGGGATGCCGCCGATGCTGGCTTCCTTGCGCAGCGCACGCTCGGCATCGATGCGCTTGCCCTGCAGGACAATGTTCTTGAGGTCGGCCTGCATCGGCGCGCCGCCCGCGCCGGTCAGCGGCTTGCGCGAGTACATCAGCGAGAAGAAATTCAAGTAATGGAAAACGGCGCGCAGCAAGCGGAATGGGAACAGCAGCGTATCCAGCACCACATTGCCCGCGTTGTACTGCGGCGGTTCGTAGGGACGGCGGATAAAGAACAAGGCGCCATCAGCCGCCACGCGCGGCGAAAGAAAATCGTAGCGCGGGTCTTCCAGCACCGGCGTCACTCGCCCGGTAGCGGTATTCAACTCCTGCAAGGTGACGTGGCCGGTAGCGGCCCAGCCGCCCTGCTGATCGCGCGCGATGCCGGCCGACTGGTAGATCACCAGCCCCTCCTCGCCCGGCACGGCCGTCGGCGCCGAATCGATGGTGTCGCCGCCGGACAGTTCGCGCAAGCCGTCGCCCGCTACGCCCATGGTGGCGATATGGCTCGCACCTCCGCGCCCCTGCACGGTGCAGTAGATGGTTTCACCCGACGGCGACAGGCTCAGGTCCGCCAGGCGCAATTGCTGGCGGTGCAGCAGGCGCTCCTCATGGCCGCTCGCCACATCATAGGAAAACAGCCCGCCCATGCCCTGGTCGGACTGAAAATACAGCAACTTGCCCGCGCCGCAAAAGCGCGCCGATGAAATCAGGATGGGATCGGCGCCGCGCTCGAAATCGCGGTAATTGCCATAGGCCGCCACGCCAAAGGCCGTATCCTTTTTCCAGGCATTCTTTTCGAGGCTGCGCTCCGCGCGGTCCATGGCCTGCTGCGCATAAGGGCTGGTGATTTCCTGCACGGTGCCATACGCGCCCTGCACGAACAGCTTGCCGTTGACCACCCAGCCAAACTGCACCGGCGGCGCGTTGCCGCCCATCGAAGGCGACGGCGCCGCCGCACCGACCGGCTGCACATACTGGTTGGTCGCCTTGTAGAACAGCACCACCAGCAGTACTACTATTCCCAACACGATCAGCACATGCATGGTCACCTCATAGTGTCTTGATAAACTCCCGGATACCGCCCAACAGCATTTCGATCGACATCGCAGCCAGGATCAAACCCATCAAGCGTTCGAAGGCGATCATCACTTGCGGACCAAGCGCTTTTTGCAGGCGCTCGGCGCCCAGGAAAACAGCCAGCCAAACCACCACCACGGCTGCCAGCGCGGCCACGTGCACGATCACCTCGCCCGCGCTCTCGCGCGAGAACAGCAGCACGGTCGCCAGCGCGGACGGACCGGCCAGCGCCGGAATCGCCAGCGGTACGATGAACGGTTCGCCGCCCTCCTGCTTGCCCAGCACGCCGTCCGGGTGAGGGAACACCATGCGGATCGCGATCAGCAGCAGGATCACGCTGCCTGCAATACGCAGCGAAGCTTCCGACAGGCTAAGCGCCTTGAGGAAGTGGCTGCCGAAGAACATGAACACCAGCAGCACCACGAACGCGATCAGGCATTCGCGCACCACGATCTTGGGACGCCGCTTGGGTGGAACGGTCGATAAGGCCGATGCAAAAATCGGAACGTTGCCAAATGGGTCAGTGACCAGCATCAGCAGGATAAAGGTTTGGAAGAAGTCTTGGGTCATGAGCGCAAGTTTACACCACCGGCCTGGGGCGGCGAAGAAGCTGCCGCACTCCCCTTGCCCAGCTTGCGGTCGCAGGCGTCCACGCCCGCCACGTCCGGCCACATCTCAGGCACGATGCGCTCGCCCAGCTCCTGGCGCAGCTTGAGGTAGGTCTCGCGGTCGTTGGCGCGGCAGGCAAAAGAGGCGAACTTGTTCTTGCCGCGCAGGTCTTGCGGATGGCGCTGCAGCAGGTCTTCAAAGCCCGCCTTGACCATGCGCCATTCCGGCAGCCCGCGCTGCTCGCGGAACTGGATCGCCTCGCTGCCATTGCCGTCTTCGCGCCAGTACAGGCGCGCATACATGGCGCCGCCTTCCACCGACTTGGTGAAGAACACGGCGCGGCGCGCGAACTGGTCGAACTGCACGGCGCTGCCGCCCAGGCGCGGACTGTAGGCGCGCGACATGGCGTAGTGGATCTGCGGGTCGTTCGGGAACACCAGCACCGCATCGAGGTAGGCGCGCGCCGCCGAATGGCGCGAGCTGGCGCCATCCAGCTGCAGGCTGATATTCAGGCTATGCCACAAGGGGCAGGCATTGGCCTGCGCCTTGACTTGCTGCAGGCTGGCTTTGCCGCGTCCCAGCTGCTCCTGGTAGAAGTCCATCGCCTCCTTCGGCAGCTGGCCGACGGCGCCCAGCCGCAGCTGCGATGCGTAGGCGCGCCAGTAGATCGCTTCCACCATGGCGCCGGCCAGCGAATCGGGGGTTTGCTGGCGCCATTGGGCCAGCGCATTGCGGTCGGCCTCCCACGCCTGGGCGGTGCGGAAATAGCTGTCGAACTGCGCTTCGAAACCTGCGCTGTCGCCGCTGCACCATTCACGCAGGCTGCGGTCGATGGCGTCGAATTTCCTCTCAGCCCACTGCTTCTGTAGCAGCGGCGGCTTGGGCGCCGCCACGCCCGGGTCCTGGGCGCCAGAAGCTAACAACAATGGCAACAACAACGAAGGAAACATCGACAATCCCTGCAACAGCAAAACGATGCCAAGAATTGTATAGTCGTTTCCACACGGAAATGTATCCGATTTTCACTAATCGGTATTTTTTTGTTCAGTTGTGGTGAATTCAGTACACCAGGCGTAGGCCCCTTGTCGCCATTCCACCATTGCTAGCGGAGCTCAAGTCGCTTACCCTGCGCATCATTCACATTTTTATTGGAAAGAGAACAATGAAGCGACTGCTCTCCTGCTGCCTGATCGGCGCGAGCCTCAGCCTGTCCCTTGCCGGCTGCGAGCGCGCCAAAGCGCCTGCGCCAACCGAAGCGCCGGCCTTCCCGCTGCAAAAAATCGATAACGTCACCGGCATCGGCAAAGAAGCCGTCGATGGCGCCGAGGTCGTCGTCAACTACGCCGGCTGGATTTACGATCCCAATGCCGCGCAACAGCGCGGCGCACAGTTCGATTCGTCGGTCGGCCGCAGCCCATTCACCTTCGAGCTCGGCGCCGGTCAAGTCATTCCGGGCTGGGACCAGGGCGTGAAAGGCATGAAGGTCGGCGGCAAGCGCACCCTGATCGTACCGGCCGCGCTGGGCTATGGCAGCCGCGGCATCGGCCCGATTCCGCCGAACTCCAACCTGATCTTCGACGTCGAACTGCTGGACGTGAAATAAAAAAAGCGGAAGGGTTTGCACCCTTCCGCTTTTTGTTTGAGGCCTGGCGATATTACGCGCCGGTCTCGCCCTTCTTGATCCATGCCGCCAGCTGGTGCGGGCGCAGGCCATCGTAGTCTTCGAACGGCTGGTGGATCCATGGGTTGTGCGGCAGTTCTTCCATCTGGTAGTCAGGCTTGAATGCGGAGCAGCCCTTGGTCCAGATCACGGCCGATTTCACTTCGGTCACGCCTTCGAAGTTGTCCTTCAGGTGCTTCATCACCTTGGTCAGGGTCACACCGGAATCAGCCAGGTCGTCGACCAGCAGGATCTTGCCGGACAGCGGGCCCTTGGTCATGGTCATGTACTTGGCGATGTCCAGGTCACCGCGCACGGTGCCCGCTTCTTCGCGGTAGGAGCTGGTCGACAGGATCGCCAGCGGCACGTCGAAGATGCGCGAGAACACGTCGCCCGGACGCACGCCGCCGCGCGCCAGGCACAGCACCATGTCGAACTTCCAGCCCGATTCATGGACCTTCAGCGCCAGGCGCTCGATCAGGCGGTGGTACTCGTCCCAGCTAACCCACAGGTGCTTTTGGTCGGATACAGGAGTGGTCATGCTCTTACTCTTTCTGATTATTCAAACGGGTGGCGCAGAACGATGGTCTCTTCGCGGTCTGGACCGGTCGATACCATGTCGATCGGCACGCCGACCACTTCTTCGATACGCTTGATGTAAGCGCGGGCCGCTGCCGGCAGCGCTTCCATCGACTTGGCGCCGACGGTGCTCTCGGTCCAGCCAGGCATTTCTTCGTAGATCGGCTGGCACAGTGCCGCGTCTTCAGCGCCGACCGGGAAGATGTCTACCTGCTTGCCGTTGATGGTGTAGCCGGTGCAGATCTTCAGGGTTTCCAGGCCGTCCAGCACGTCCAGCTTGGTCAGGCACATGCCCGACACGCCGTTGATCTGTACCGAGCGGCGCAGCAGCGCTGCGTCGAACCAGCCGCAACGACGGGCACGGCCGGTCACGGTACCGAACTCGTGGCCCACGGACGACAGGTGGTGGCCAACGCCTGCATCGGTCGGCAGTTCCGATGGGAACGGACCGGAACCAACACGGGTGGTGTAGGCCTTGGTGATGCCCAGGATGTAGTGCAGCATGCCAGGGCCGACGCCGGCGCCTGCAGCGGCATTGCCAGCCACGCAGTTCGACGAGGTGACGAACGGGTAGGTGCCGTGGTCGACGTCCAGCAGCGAGCCTTGCGCGCCTTCGAACAGCAGCGAGCCGCCAGCTTTATGCGTCGCGTACAGGGCGGAGGAAACGTCGGTCACCATTGGGCGCAGGCGCGGCACGTAGGCCAGCGCATCGTCCAGGGTCTTCTGGTAATCGATCTTCGGCGCTTTAAGGTAGTTTTCCAGGACGTAGTTGTGGTAGTCCAGGTTCTCTTTCAGCTTCTCGGCGAAACGCTCTGCGTTCAGTAGGTCGGCTACGCGGATCGCGCGGCGGGCAACCTTGTCTTCGTACGCAGGGCCGATGCCCTTGCCGGTGGTGCCGATCTTGGCGGCGCCGCGGGCTGCTTCACGCGCTGCATCCAGAGCGGTGTGGTAAGGCAGGATGACCGGGCAAGCCTCGGAAATCTTCAGGCGGGAAGCCACTTCCACGCCGGCCGCTTCCAGCTTGTCGATTTCGCGCAGCACGTCAGGCACGGACAGCACCACACCGTTGCCGATGTAGCAGGCCACGCCTGGGCGCATGATGCCCGAAGGGATCAGCTGCAGGGCGGTCTTGACGCCGCCGATCACGAGGGTGTGGCCCGCGTTGTGGCCGCCCTGGAAGCGCACCACGCCCTGGGCGTGTTCGGTCAGCCAGTCGACGATCTTGCCTTTGCCTTCATCGCCCCACTGGGTGCCGATAACAACAACGTTCTTTGCAGTTTTGTTTGACATCACAATTAACCTAAGTTTTTGAGAATCCAGTTACTACCACTTTCGTCGAGCACCAGCGCGCGGTCGCACTGGAACTCGTCCTGTTCATCGTTATGACCCGGCAGCGACTGGATCACAACTTCGCCGGACTTGCGCAGCTCGGCGATTTTTTCTTTCAGTTCCGGCGCATTGCCCCACGGCGCGCGGATCGAATGCTTGCGCTCCGCGGTCGGCAGCAGGCGCGCCAGTTCGCGCAGGTCCAGCGAGAAGCCGGTGGCCGGACGCGCGCGGCCGAATGCTTCGCCCACGTGGTCGTAGCGGCCGCCGCGCGCCACCGCGTTCGGCAGGCCCGGCACGTACAGCGCGAACATGGCGCCGCTCTCGTACTGGTAGCCGCGCAGGTCGGCCAGGTCGATCGCCACGTCGGCGCGGCCGATGGCCGATGCCGCCAGCGCGGCCAGTTCGGCCAGCGCGTGGGTGATGCCCGGCAGCGCCGGCAGCGCCTCGCGGGCGCGCTTCAATACTTCCACGTCGCCGTACAGGCTTGGCAATGCCAGCAGCGCTGCGCGCGTCGTTTCATTGTACTTGGCGGTCTGCTGCTGCAGGCCCGGCACGTCCTTCGCGCGCAGCAGCGCGACGATGGCATCGTAATCCTTCCTGGCCGCCGCATCCTGCTCCAGGATCGCGTGCAGCACGCCGACATGCGTCAGGTCCAGGCGCACCTCGGTAAAACCGGCCAGGGCCAGCGAACCAAGCGCCAGCTCCTGGATCTCGGCGTCCGCTTCCAAGCCGGCATGGCCGTAAATCTCGGCGCCGATCTGGAACGGCTCGCGCGTGGCGTGCAGGCCGGACGGGCGCGTATGCAGCACCGAGCCGGCATAGCACAGGCGCGTCACCGTGGCGCGGTTCAGCAGGTGGGCGTCGATACGCGCCACCTGGGTGGTCATATCGGCGCGCAGGCCCAGCATGCGGCCGGAAATCTGGTCCACTAGCTTGAAGGTACGCAGGTCGGTGTCGGCGCCGGCGCCGGTCATCAGCGACTCCACGTACTCCAGCATCGGCGGCATGACCAGCTCGTAGCCGTACAGCCGGAAATTATCCAGCATCAGGCGGCGCAACTCCTCGATCTTGCGTGCTTCGGACGGCAAGACGTCGGCAATATATTCAGGCAAAAGCCAATTCGGCATGGTTGGTGCTATTGAAATATAAACAATGCAGGCGCAACGGTGCGCCCCGAAAACCGGAGAACCAAACCGCGTATTTTACGCGAATTTGCTGCAATGCAGTTAAAAAAAAAGCGCCGCAATGCGGCGCTTTGCCTGCTGGAGCGTTTACTTCCCGCTACCGGCGCTCTTGAAGTACTTGAAGAAGTCCGACTGCGGATCGACCAGCATCACATCAGCCTTGGTCTTGAAGGAAGCGCGGTAGGCTTCCAGCGAGCGGTAGAACTTGTAGAACTCCGGGTTGCGGCCAAACGCTTCGGCGTAAATCTGGGACGCCT
The DNA here is from genome assembly GCF_038440195.1 of Pseudoduganella sp. OTU4001. Taxonomy (NCBI): domain Bacteria; kingdom Pseudomonadati; phylum Pseudomonadota; class Betaproteobacteria; order Burkholderiales; family Oxalobacteraceae; genus Pseudoduganella; species Pseudoduganella sp. OTU4001. Next base: position 92,886 of record NZ_JASATG010000014.1, read on the forward strand.
TGGCATCGCCCTCACCCTTGATCTTCTCCGCCTCGCGGTAGGCTTCCGCCAGGATCACGGTGCGCTGCTTGTCGGCGTCGGCGCGGATCTGCTCCGATTCAGCGGAACCGGTGGAACGCGCCTCGTTGGCCACGCGCACGCGCTCGGCCTTCATACGCTCGTAGACCGAGTTGTTGATCTGCTCAACATAGTCCACGCGCTTCAGGCGCACATCGACGATTTCCACGCCGATCTGCTTGGCCTCGTCCACCACCTTGGTGCGGATCGATTCCATCACCTTGCCGCGCTGGCCGGAGATCACTTCGCGCACGGTGCGCTTGGTGATTTCATCGTTCAGGGCCGCCTTCACGATCTGCTGCATACGGTCGCCGGCGCGGTTCTCGTCGCCGCCGAACGACACGAAATACAGGCGCGGCTCGGTCACGCGCCATTTGACGAAGGCATCCACCAGGATGTTCATCTTCTCGGCGGTGATGAAGCGGTCAGCCTCTTTCGGGTCCAGGGTCTGGATACGCTTGTCCAGGTACACCACGTTCTGGAACGGCGGCGGCAGCTTGAAGTGCAGGCCAGGCTCGGAAATCACCTGCTTCACTTCACCCAGCGCAAACACGATGGCGTACTTGCGCTGGTCCACCACGAACACGGTGGAGGACAGCAGCATCAGGGCGATGAAGCCGGTAATCAGGATAGTTGCAAAGCGGTTCATTAGCGGCTCTCCCGGTCACGGGAAGAATCACGCGAACGGCCATCACGGCGGTTCGGCTCAGTAGTCGGTTCCGGCAGCAATACGGCAGCCGGCGGCGGTGCGGACACGCTGGCGGCGCGCGCCTCGGTTGCAGCCACCTGGGCGATCAGCTTATCCAGCGGCAGGTACAGCAGGTTGCTGCCGGCCTTGGAATCCACCATCACCTTGCTGGTGTTGGAGAAGATCTGCTGCATGGTGTCCAGGTACATGCGGTCGCGCGTCACGGCAGGGGCCTTCTGGTACTCGGCCAGCACCGACTTGAAGCGGTCGGCGTTACCGGTCGCATTCTGCACCGTCATGGCGCGGTAGGCCTCGGCTTCCTGGATCAGGCGGAATGCCGCACCGCGCGCTTTCGGCACGATGTCGTTGGCATAAGCCTGGCCCTCGTTCTTCTGGCGTTCGCGGTCCTGGCCGGCCTTCACCGCGTCGTCAAACGCGGCCTGCACCTGCTCCGGCGGCTGCACGCCCTGCATGGTCACATTGGTGACCTGGGCGCCGGACTTGTAGCGGTCCAGGATCGCCTGCATCAGCTGCTGGGTGTCGTTCGCCACTTTCTCGCGCCCTTCATACAGCACGAAGTCCATCTTGCTGCGGCCGACCACTTCGCGGATCGCCGTTTCAGCGACCTGGCGCACCGTATCCTCCGCGTCGCGGTTGGAATACAGCCAGTCGAAGGCCTTCTTCACCTTGTACTGCACGGCGAACTGGATGTCGATGATGTTTTCGTCCTCGGTCAGCATCAGCGCTTCGGAAGCCATCTTGGTCTTCGCGCTGCCGCGATAGCCCACTTCGACCGTACGCACGGTGGAGACGTTGACGGTTTCATTGTTCTGGAACGGGTACGGCCAGCGCCAGTTGAAACCGGCCGGCGTCTCGTGGCTGAACTTGCCGAACGTGGTCACCACACCGGTCTGGCCTTCCTGCACGATGAAGGCGCCGGAAGCGAGCCACACCAGCGCCGCCACCGTAGCTACCGCGCCGAAGGTAATGCCGGCGCCCTTCATGTCGCCGCCGCCACCGCCGCTGCCGCCGCTACCGCGGTTCTTGCCGCCGCCGAACAGGCCATTCAGGCGCTGGTTGAAGTCGCGCCAGAGTTGATCGAGGTCCGGCGGTCCTTCGCCGGGCTTTTTGCCTTCCTGGGCCTTGCGGTTGTCCTTGTCGTTGCCCCAGTTATGGTCATTCAAGGACAGCTTCAGGCCAAGTCTTTTCTTGAGAGAGGAAAAAGGCATATTTTTCTTAGTGAGATCCTACTTGGGTAAAGTTGAGAATACTGTCTTCCGCCAGCTCCTCTTTGGGGTTGGCCAGCGCTTCCTGCTCATCCCGTGCTGCCTCACAGATCGCATCGCGCAGCAGGTCCAGACCTTGGCCTGTGCGTGCGCTGATGAATACGCGGGAAATCTTATCATACTCATTACGTTCGACCGCCGGCTCAAGGCCCGCCGCATCGATCTTGTTCCACACCAGGATCTGGGGGATATGGTCGGCGCCGATTTCGCGCAGCACCAGGTTGACCTGTTCGATCTGCTCCATACGGGTCGGCGAAGCGCCGTCCACCACGTGCAGCAGCAAATCGGCGTGGATGGTCTCTTCCAGCGTGGCGCGGAATGCCGCCACCAGCTGGTGCGGCAGTTCGCGCACGAAGCCGACCGTGTCAGACAGCACGATGTTGCCGATCTCCTCGCCCATGTAGACGCGGCGCGAGGTGGTGTCCAGCGTGGCGAACAACTGGTCCGCCACGTAGACGCCGGCCTTGGTAAGCGTGTTGAACAGGGTCGATTTGCCGGCGTTGGTATAGCCGACCAGGGACACGGAGAAAGTATGGCTGCGGCCACGGGCACGGCGCTGGGTCTCATGCTGCTTGCGCAGCTTGGCCAGTTTGGCGCGCAGCATCTTGACGCGCTCGCCGAGCAGTCGGCGGTCGGTTTCGAGCTGGGTTTCACCAGGGCCGCGCAGGCCGATACCACCCTTCTGGCGCTCAAGGTGGGTCCAGCCGCGCACCAGGCGCGTGGCCAGGTGCTGCAACTGGGCCAGTTCGACCTGCACCTTACCCTCGTGGCTTTGCGCGCGCTGCGCAAAGATATCGAGAATCAGGCTGGTGCGGTCGAGCACCCGGCATTGAAGGCGTTTTTCCAGGTTGCGCTGCTGGGCTGGGGACAGCGCATGGTTGAAGATGACGATTTCGAGCTTGTGGTCCTGCACCGCATGGCCGATTTCGTCGGCCTTGCCGCTGCCGACGAAATACGCGGCATCCGGGGACGACCGCTTACCGGTGATGGTGGTGACAGGATCTGCGCCCGCGGAGCGGGCCAGCAGCATCAACTCCTCGATACTGGCAGCAAAGTCGCCCTGACCGAAATCTACCCCGACTAAAGCTGCACGCATACGAAGGGGCTTACTCCGCTGCCTCGGAGGAGTTGTCGATGTTCAGGTTGACGGCGCGGGCAGGCACCACGGTGGAAATAGCGTGCTTGTACACCATCTGGGTCACGGTGTTACGCAGCAGTACCACGTACTGGTCGAAAGACTCGATATGGCCCTGCAGCTTGATGCCGTTTACCAGGTAGATCGAGACTGGAACGTGCTCTTTGCGCAGCGCGTTCAGGAATGGGTCTTGTAACAATTGCCCTTTATTGCTCATAACAGCTCCGTTTTATGTTGTTGTGTACGAAATGGAGACGCTGCGCCTGCTTTTCAAGTGCTGCTGGGGATGCTCCAAAGCTACTGTACCTTGTTTTTCTTAATCTTGCAGCGAGATAAACCTTAAGTTTGACTTATTTAGCCTTCGCGTTTGTCAAACGGGTTCTTGCCGTTACGCAACTCGATGCGCAGCGGAGTGCCAACAAGCTTGAAACTATCACGGAAATGCTTTTCCAGATAGCGTTTATACGGTTCGGACACCGCATCCAGCGAATTGCCGTGGATAACGATGATCGGCGGGTTCTGGCCGCCCTGGTGGGCGTAGCGCATCTTCGGACGCACGCCGCCCTTGCGCTTCGGTTCCTGCTTCTCGATGGCTTCCTGCAGGGCGCGGGTCAGCTTCGGCGTCGGCAGGTTGGCCGTGGCCGCCGCATAGGCGCCGTTCACGGACTTCATCAGCGGGCCGATGCCCGAGCCGCGCAGGGCCGAGATGAAGTGGGTATTGGCGAAGGACAGGAAGTCCAGCTTGCGGTCCATATCCATCTTGACCTGGTCGCGGTCGTCCGACTGCAGGCCGTCCCACTTGTTGACCGCCACCACCAGGGCGCGGCCCGATTCCAGGATGAAGCCCGCAATGTGGGCGTCCTGCTCGGAGATATCCTGCTGCGCATCGAGCATCAGGATCACGACGTTGGCTTCCGAGATCGACTGCAGCGTCTTCACCACCGAGAACTTCTCGATCGCTTCGAACACCTTGCCGCGGCGGCGGATGCCGGCGGTGTCGATCAGGGTGTACTGGCGCCCCTCCCGCTCGAACGGGATCTCGATCGAATCGCGGGTGGTGCCCGGCATGTCGAAGGCGATCACGCGCTCTTCGCCCACCAGGGTGTTGATCAGGGTCGACTTGCCCACGTTCGGGCGGCCCACCAGGGCGATCTTCACGCCGCGGTCCTGCGGCAGCAGTTCTTCCTCGTCGGCCGGACGCGAAGCGAAGGCCTTGTCCAGCGCTTCCTGCACCAGGTCGTGCACGCCGTCGCCGTGGGCGCCGGAGATCGCGTACGGATCGCCCAGGCCCAGCTCATAGAAGTCCGACACGGCAGCGGTATAGCGCATGCCTTCGGCCTTGTTCACCACCAGCAGCACCGGACGGCCGGATTTGCGCAGGAAATCGGTAATCGTCTTGTCGTGCGGGGTCATGCCCTGGCGGCCATCCACCAGGAACACCACCACGTCCGCTTCTGCCACGGCCTGCTTGGTCTGCAGCGCCATCTGGAACATGATGCCTTCCTTGGCAACCGGCTCAAAACCGCCGGTATCGATGACCAGGAACGGACGATTGCCAACGCGGCCCTCGCCATAGTGACGATCGCGCGTCAAACCAGGGAGGTCCGCTACCAGCGCATCGCGCGAGCGGGTCAGTCGATTGAATAAGGTCGATTTCCCGACGTTCGGGCGACCTACAAGTGCAATTACCGGCTTCATATTATTTTTATTCGACCGCGATAGCGGCCACAGTCCCATTCTGGGTTTGGAAAATCACATTCGAACCCGCCAGCACCGGCGCCGCCTTGATGGCGCTGCCGTCGGTGGCGATCCGACCTAAAATCGTGCCGTCTTCCCGCGACAGGAAGTGCACATAGCCCTCCAGATCGCCCACCGCCACAAAACGGCCGTAGGAAATCGGGGTGGACAAGCGGCGGTAAGCCAGCTTCTCATTCTTCCAGACCGATGCGCCGCCATCGCGGGCAAAGGCTTGTACAGCGCCCTTCTCTTCTGACACGAACACGAAGCGCTGGTCGACGCCCACGCCCACGTCCGACGAAGTCGGCTTGCTCCAGCGTGCAACGCCGGTGTTCAGGTCCATGCAGCCGACCTTGCCCTGGAAGCTGACGGCGCACAGGTCGCTCTCGAACACCACCGGGCTGCCGGAGATATCGGACACGCGTTCCAGCTCGGTCGCGCCGCGCGGCTCGGACAGCGGCACTTCGAAGCGCGGCACGCCGTTGCTCAGCGCCAGGGCCAGGATGCGGCCGGCTGGCTGCGCGGAGTACACATTGCCATTGGCGATCACCAGGCCCGGCATATTGCGCAGCGTCAGCGGCGGCGTCACGCGCTGGATGAACCAGCGCTTCTTGCCGTCGGCCGCGTCATAGGCGGTGACCTTGTTGTCGCCGGTGCGCACGATGACCACGTCGTTGCCAACCGCAGGAGCGGACAGGATCTCGCTCGAAGCCTGCACCTCCCACAGCGCCTTGCCGCTGCCGTCGAAGGCGAACAGCTTGCCCTTCTCGCCGCCCACAGCCAGCAGCTTGCCATCCGGGCTGACGCCCACGCCGGCGGTCAGGTCGCCCTTGACCTTGCTGCGCCACTGCACCTTGCCGCTGGCGGCGTCCAGGCGCTCGATATTGCCGTCTGCGTCGGCCACGAACACGCTGTTGTCGGCCAGTGCCGGGGTGAAGACATTGGCGCCGGCCTTGCCGGTGCTGTGCTTCCATACGATGCGGGCCGGCACGCCGGACTTCATCTCTTCCAGCTTGGCTGGCGCGAACTTGTCTTCCTTGGCGAACGGATTCAGCTTGTTCATGGTGCTGCAGCCAGCAGCCAGCGCCAGTACGCCCAGCGCAATGATGGTACGCGTTGCTCGCATGTGCTTATGCCTTCTCTTCCGGCGCGGTGCCGCCGATGGATTCGAGTTTCAGCTGGATCAGCTGGCGGCCTGGGGCCTTCTTGTCGGCGGCTGCCAGCGCGGCCAGGTAGGCTTTGCGCGCATCTTCCATCTTGTTCTGTGCGGCCAGGATGTCGCCCTTGCGGTCTTCCACCGAGCTCTTGAACTGCGGCAGGGTTGCGCCGGCCAGCGCCTTCAGCGCAGCGTCGTAGGCTTTTTCGTCCAGCAGCACGCCTGCCAGGCGGATCGAGGCCACGTTCTTCTGCTCGTCGTTGCCGTGTGCAACCACCCATTCCAGCTGCGCCTTGGCGGTCTTCAGGTCGTTGGCGTCGAAGGCCGACTTGGCGGCGCTCAGGCCTGCCAGCGCGGCGTAGGACGAACTGCCGAATTTGTTCTCGATGTCGCCCGCTACGCGCTGCACCTTGGTGTTGTCCTTGGCGGTGACGGCGGTCTGCAGTTCATCGAACAGGACGGAAGCTTGCGCCGCCTGGTTGCGCTGGTAGTAGTTCCAGCCGTTCCAGCCCGAATAGGCGGCCAGGCCGGCGATCACCACCCAGGTGGAAACGTTGCCGTACTTCGCCCACCACGCCTTGAGGGTAGCAAGCTGTTCTTGTTCTTCGAGATCGTATGCCATGTTTCAGTCTGCCTGTATCTTTATTGATTAATGGTGGTGGTGATGATCGTGGTCGTGGTCACAATCGTCTCCGCATGTGATCTGGTCCACGACGTAATCGACAACGCCTTCGAAGGCAACGGTTTGCTGCTGGCCTTCGCCTTCCGCAGCGCGCATTGCCTTGACGACGGCAGTGTTATTGGCCACTTCGTCTTCGCCGATGATGACTGCGAAGGTTGCGCCGGAGCCGTCGGCTTTTTTCATCTGCGACTTGAAGCTGCCGGCGCCGGTCAGCGCGGCGCAGTGCAGGATCACGTCCAGGCCGGCATCGCGCAGGCGCTCGCCCAGGATGAAGGCTTGCATCTGGGCCGCTTCGCCCTGGTGCACCAGGTACACGTCGCACTGGCGCGGCGCGGCGGTGTCGCCGGCGCCTTTCATCAGTTCGATCAGGCGCTCGATGCCCATGGCGAAACCGACCGCCGGGGTTGGCTTGCCGCCGAACATTTCGATCAGCGGGTCATAGCGGCCGCCGGCGCATACGGTGCCCTGTGCGCCCAGTTCGTCGGTGACCCATTCGAACACGGTGCGGTTGTAGTAGTCGATGCCGCGCACCAGGCGGGTGTTGACGGTGTACTGGATCGCGTTGGCGTCCAGGATCTTCTTCACGCCTTCGAAGTGGGCCAGCGATTCCGCGCCCAGGTAGTCCAGCAGCTTCGGTGCGCTGTTGACGATGGCTTGCAGGTCCGGGTTCTTGGTGTCCAGGATGCGCAGCGGGTTGGTGTGCAGGCGGCGCTTGGCGTCGGCGTCCAGGTGCTCCTGGTGCTGCTCCAGGTAGGCGATCAGGTCGACGCGGTGGCGTGCGCGCTCCTCGGCGTCGCCGATGGAGTTGATTTCGAGGCGGATGTTTTCCAGGCCCAGGTCATCCCACAGGCGGCGGCACATCGCGATCATTTCGGCGTCCACGTCCGGGCCGGTGAAGCCCACGGCTTCCGCGCCGAACTGGTGGAACTGGCGGTAGCGGCCGCGCTGCGGACGCTCGTGGCGGAACATCGGGCCCTTGTACCACAGGCGCTTAGGGCCTTCGTACACCAGGTTGTGTTCCAGCACGGCGCGCACCACGCCTGCGGTGCCTTCCGGGCGCAGGGTCAGCTTGTCGCCGTTCATGGAGTCTTCGAAGGAATACATTTCCTTCTCGACGATATCGGTCACGGCGCCGATGGCGCGCGAGAACAGGCGGGTCTCTTCCACGATCGGGGTGCGGATCTGCTGGAAGCCGTAGCTCTGCACCACGGACTGCGCGGTGTTCTCGAAGATTTCCCACAAGTGGGCGTCGGCCGGCAGGAGATCGTTCATCCCCTTGATGGCTGTGATTTTGTCTGCTTTGTTGGACATGATTCTTTAAGCTGCTTTGCTGTAATTTTTCTGAACGTAGTCGAGCACAATCGCCTGGAATTCTTCAACGATGTTATCGCCGCGCAGGGTCGCTACTTTCTGGCCGTCGACGAAGACCGGAGCGGCCGGCGATTCACCGGTGCCCGGCAGGCTGATGCCGATATTGGCGTGCTTCGATTCGCCCGGGCCGTTGACGATGCAGCCCATCACGGCCACGTTCATCGCCTCTACGCCCGGGTAGGTCTTTTTCCATTCCGGCATCTGCTCGCGCAGGTAGGTCTGGATGTCGTCCGCCAGTTCCTGGAACACGGTGGACGTGGTGCGGCCGCAGCCCGGGCATGCAATCACCATCGGGGTGAATTTGCGCAGGCCCATGGTCTGCAGGATTTCCTGGCCCACCACCACTTCCTTGGTGCGGTCGCCGCCCGGTTCCGGGGTCAGCGAAATGCGGATGGTGTCGCCAATGCCCTCTTGCAGCAGCACCGACAGCGCGGCGGTCGACGCCACAATGCCCTTGCTGCCCATGCCGGCTTCGGTCAGGCCCAGGTGCAGCGGGTAGTCGCAGCGCTTGGACAGTTCACGGTAGACGGCGATCAGGTCCTGCACGCCGGAGACTTTGCAGGACAGGATGATCTTGTCGCGGGCCAGGCCCAGTTCTTCAGCGCGCACCGCGTTTTCGATGGCGGAGGTGATCAGCGCCTCGTACATCACGGCTTGCGCGGTCCATGGATTTTCGCGGGCCGCGTTTTCGTCCATGATGCGGGCCAGCAGGGCCTGGTCGAGCGAGCCCCAGTTGACGCCGATGCGCACCGGCTTGTCGTGCTTGGCGGCGACTTCGATCATTTGCGCGAACTGCGTGTCGCGCTTGGCGCCCTTGCCCACATTGCCGGGGTTGATGCGGTACTTGGACAGCGCGGCGGCGCAGTCCGGGTACTCGGTCAGCAGGGTGTGGCCGTTGTAGTGGAAGTCGCCCACCAGCGGCACGTCGATACCCATCTTGTCCAGCTGGTCGCGGATGTAGGGCACGGCGGCAGCCGCTTCAGGGCGGTCCACCGTCAGGCGTACCAGTTCGGAGCCGGCGCGCGCCAGTTCCTTGATCTGGATCGCCGTCGCCACCGCGTCGGCGGTGTCGGTATTGGTCATCGACTGCACTACCACCGGCGCGTCGCCACCGACCCAGATCTTGCGCTCGCCGTGCTGGATCAGCACGCGGCGGCTGGCGCGGCGCGCCAGTGGTCCGGAAGGGATCGGGTTGTTCGAAGAAGACATTGCTTGGCTACTCTTACTTGATATTTACGCGGGAGATGGTGCCGCCAGGGACCTGCGGCAGATCCAGCTGGGCGCCGGCCAGGTTGGCGCTGACGCCGCCTGGCTTGCCGACGATCAGCAAGTCCTTCTCACGCACGTTGAACGTTTCCGTGCTGCCGGCCTTGACCAGGCGGGCGATCAGCGATGCACTCTGGCCTGGACGGCGGATCTCGATCCAGGAGTCTTCCTTCACCGTCAGGGTCAGCTTGCCGCCTGCGGCGCCGACCGATGGGGCGCCGGCAGGTGTATCGCTGCCCGTTGCCGCTGGCGTCGCGGCGGCAGCAGGCGCGCCTGCTGCCGGCTTGGCCGGGATCAGGCCTGGCGCGGTGGCCGGCGCTTGCGCAGCACCAGGTGCGGCGGCCGCCCCTGTCGCGATGGTCGGCGCGGGACGGTTCGCTGGCGCGGCGCCCGCCGCTGGCGTCGTCGCTGCCGGCTGCGTGCCGGTTGCCGTGGTCGGCGCAGGACGGTTGGCCGGCGCGGTGCCCGGAGCCTGCGTGGTGGCCGCTGGCTGCGTGCCTGCCGCCGTCGTCAGACCGGGACGGTTGGCCGGCGCAGTGCCCGCAGCAGCGTCGGCTGCGATACCGGCACCCGGCACCGTCGCCGGCGCAGGGTTGCTGCCGGCCTGCGGCGGCACCGAAATCAGCGGCACATTCTGGGTCTGCAGCGGCGCCTCGGCCGGCTGCGCGCCAGCGGCAGGCGGCGCCACCGTCAGCGACGCCGACGGTTCCGCCGTGGCAGGCGCTTCGGCCGGCGCGTCAACACCGGCGCGGGTCGCCAGGGTCAGCGGCGCCAACACGCCCATCTGCCAGGCCGCCGCCACGCCAACCAGCGCCACCACAGCCACACCGGCCACGATCGCGCCCATCGGCTTACCGTTATTACGCTCCGTCAGCGACGGGAAGCGCGACTCCTGGAACGACGCCTGCACCTTGGTCGGACGCACGGTAGCCGTGGCGTGGCCCTCGGCCCCCTCCACTTCCACCATCGCCACCAGCGGCGCCGGGTCCAGCCGCATCGCCTTCGCGTAAGCGCGGATGAAACCACGCGTCACCGCGCGGTTCGGCAATGCGTCGAAATTGCCCTGCTCAATCGCCAACACCTGGCGCGGCGCCAGTTTCAGCTGGTCTGCTACCTGTTCAACGCTCAGGCCCATGGCCTCGCGTGCCGCTGCCAGTGCTGCCCCGGGCGTAGAAGCATGCTGCTGGCTGGTCGGCTGTTCCTGCTCAGAATCCATTCGTTCCCCGTTCTCACTCATCAAACGCCCCACGTTGATACGCAGCGTACTCCGGCGACCCGGCGTGATGACGCCGCAACTGGGTCGCGAAGCCCTGCTCCGAACCCTGGTCGCCCATTTTGTGCTGCACCTTAATCGCCAGCCACAGCACCTCGGCCGGCAAGTTGTCTAGTTTCGCCACCCTGCCCAAACGGGCGATGAACATGCTCGCGCGCGGATAATTGCGCTGCGCATAGTACACCCGGGCCAGGCCGACGTTCGTTTCCGGCACGTCCGGCGCCAGCTCCAAAGCCCGCAGCAGGTACTTTTCGGCCAGCCCGTAATCCTTGATCTTCAGCGCGCAGCTGCCGGCATTGTTCGCAGCACCGGCCGGCGACTGGTAATTGCGGTTGCCCAGCGCGGCATCGAAATGCTTGAACGATTCCTTGATGCGCTCGTTCTGGCACAGGAAGGAGCCGTAATTATTGTTCAGGTCCGGATCGTTCGGCGCCAGCTTCAGGGCCTGCAGGAAGCTGTCGTTCGCCAGCGCCTTCTCGTTCATGCGCATGTAGATGATGGCACGCAGGCTGTAGCCGCTGACGCCTTGCGGGTCGGCGGCAATCGCCTTCTTCACTTCATCCAGCGCCACCGGATAATTGCCCTGCTCGAAGTAACCGGCCGCCAGCTGCAAGCGGATTTCGGCGCGCTTTTGCGCTGCCGTCATATCGGACGCGGTCTTCAGGTCTTCCATGCCGCCGGGGGCTTGCCCCGTCGCGCAGCCCGCCAAAATACTGGCCAGCGCGACCGCGGCCAGGCACTTGAAGCGGCGCTGGGCGAAATCGATCATCAGGAACGGATCTCCACGATCTTGCCGAAATCGGCGCCGAACTTCTTCTGGTACTCGGCCATCTTTTCCATCCGTTCAGCCACGCGGGTGCGGTCCTTCACTTCGCCCGCCAACTGGCCGCAAGCCGCGTCGATATCATCGCCGCGCGTCTTGCGGATGGTGGTTACGATGCCCGCGTTCATCAGAATTTCAGCGAAGGCCTTGATGCGCGGGTTCTTGGAGCGCAGCAGGCCCGATTCCGGGAAGGGGTTGAAAGGAATCAGGTTGAACTTGCAATTCACACCGACCACCGGATCGTTCACCAGCGCGATCAGTTCGCGCGCGTGCTCGTCGGAGTCGTTGTAGTTATCGAGCATACAGTACTCGAAGGTGATGAAGTCGCGCGGCGCGAACTCCAGGTAGCGCTTGCACGCCGCCAGCAGTTCCCGCAGCGGGTACTTCTTGTTCAGCGGGACCAACTCGTCGCGCAGCTTGTCGTTCGATGCGTGCAGCGATACCGCCAGCGCCACCGGAACGTCTTGCGACAGCTTGTCGATATTCGGCACCACGCCCGAGGTGGACAGGGTCACGCGGCGGCGCGACAGGCCGTAGGCGTTATCGTCCAGCATCAGCTTGAGCGCGGTGGCGGTCGGGCCGTAGTTCAGCAGCGGCTCGCCCATGCCCATCATCACCACGTTGGTGATCTGGCGTTCGCCTTTCGGGCCGGGCTCGATGCCCTTGGTCTGGCGCAGCGCGAATTCAGCCATCCACAGCTGACCGATGATTTCGCCCACGGTCAGGTTGCGGTTGAAGCCCTGCTTGCCGGTCGAGCAGAAACGGCAGTTCACGGCGCAGCCGGCCTGGGTCGAAATGCACAGCGTACCGCGGTTTTCTTCCGGGATGAACACGGTTTCCACGGCATTGCCATTACCCACGTCCACCAGCCATTTGCGGGTGCCGTCGGCGGAAGTATTGTCGCTGATGATGGCCGGCGCCACGATGTGGGCGCGCGTCTTCAGCTTCTCGCGCAAGGACTTGGCGAGGTCGGTCATGCTGTCAAAGTCGGACGCACCAAACTGGTGGATCCAGCGCTGCAGCTGTTTGGCACGGAAAGGCTTCTCCCCCAGCTCGGCGCAGTAGGCGACTAATTGCTCTGGATCGAAATCCAGCAGGTTGGTGAGGGAAGTTTCCATGCTTTTTTACTCAATTTCAAAAACGGCTTTGCCCCGGACCGGGGGCCCGAGGCAAAAGCAATACTACTCTACTACACTACTACCGTTAGTAAAAATTAACGGGAGTAAACGTTCAGTGCTGGGAAGAAGTAGGCGATTTCCACAGCAGCGGTTTCAGCGGCGTCGGAGCCGTGCACAGCGTTAGCATCGATGGAGTCAGCGAAGTCAGCACGGATGGTGCCTTTTTCTGCCTTCTTCGGATCGGTAGCGCCCATCAGGTCGCGGTTTTTCAGGATCGCGCCTTCGCCTTCCAGAACCTGGATCATCACAGGACCGGAAATCATGAAGTCAACCAGGTCCTTGAAGAAAGGACGTGCAGCGTGCACAGCGTAGAAGCCTTCGGCTTCAGCGCGGGACAGCTGGGTCATGCGGGCAGCGATCACTTTCAGGCCTGCGCCTTCGAAACGGCTGTAGATCTGGCCGATCACGTTCTTAGCTACTGCGTCTGGTTTGATGATCGACAGGGTGCGTTCGATTGCCATTATGAAAAACTCCAATAAAAAGAAAGGTTTAAAACAAGAATTTAGATTCCCGATCAACCTTCGATTTTAACATAGTTCACCCTGTATGCCCAAGCAAACCTACCCTTGGGTCGACTAAGGGCTTCCCCTAAGCGTTTTTAAGTATTTCCTAAGCGAGAAAGTCCCCACCCGGTCGGCGACATGCTATGCTTTTTAGTAAAGGAGGCATTTAAAAATGCAAAACGTACATCATTTCGGTAGTGCAGTCGCAACCGACAACGCGCAGATCCGCAACCGCGTACTGCGCAACACTTACTGGCTGCTGGCCCTGTCGATGATCCCGACGGTGCTGGGCGCTGCCATTGGCGTCATGTTCGGCGTGCCGATCCCGCGCGGCTTCATGGGCTTCATCCTGTTCATGGCGGTGGCTTTCGGTTTCATCTGGGGTATTGAGAAGAACAAGAATTCCGGCGTCGGCGTCGCGCTGCTGCTGGGCTTCACCTTCTTCATGGGCCTGCTGCTCACCCCGCTGCTGACCCGCACCCTGGGCTTCGCCAACGGCGGCACCCTGATCATGACCGCGTTCGGCGGCACGGCGACCATCTTCCTGGCCCTGGCCAGCTACGCCACCGTGACCAAGCGCGACTTCTCGATGATGGGCAAGTGGCTGTTCGCCGGCGTGATCGTGCTGCTGCTGGCCTCGGTGGCCAACATCTTCCTGGGCATGAGCGCGCTGTCGATCGTGATCTCGGTACTGGTGATCGCCATTTTCTCCGCTTACATCCTGTACGACGTGCAGCAGATCGTGAACGGCGGCGAAACCAACTACGTCACCGCCACCCTGGCCCTGTACCTGGACGTGTACAACATCTTCAGCAGCCTGCTGTCGCTGCTGGGCCTGGCCGGCGACCGCGAATAAGCGCCCTGCTCCAAGCAAAAAAAGCCGGCATGCGCCGGCTTTTTTATTGCCATTGATCAATGTCGGAAAACATTACAACTCTTAAGCATGCGGCAATGATGCCGCGAGAAAATCAAAGTTCTCGAATTTGCAAGTTATTGATTTTTGAAAAGTTTTATTTTCCCATTTAACACTTTGCGATAACTGGCCCGCATTTTGCTTAATGAGCAAGTCGTTCACTTACCTTGAAAGGCTTGTCCATGTATTTCCTGAAAAAGATCGCCGCCGCCTTCGCCATCCTGGCAACGGTCAGCATTGGTAGCGCCAGCGCCACCGTTATCAATGGCAACTTTAACGCGCACGGTTACGATGTCATCCAATTCCACGTCAACGCAGCGTCGGACGTCGATTTCAGCTTTAACGGTGGCTATGGCGACGCGATGTTTTCGCTGTTCAACAGCGCTGGCGGCCACCTGATCACCAATGACGATTCGAACAGCCTCAACCCGCACTTGACCCAAACCCTGGGCGCTGGCAACTATTCGCTGCTGGTCACCTATTGCTGCAGCCTGGTCAACGCCCTCAACGACAATACATATTCGACCACTGACGGCTTCAATTACGGCAGCTACTGGCTGGGTGGCACGGCGACTCTCGCAGGCGTCACGTCCTACCTCGATCAAAGTTCGTGGGCAGCGGACGCTGCTTACGAGTTCACCGTAACCAACGCGGCCGTAGCTGCCGCGGAGGTGCCAGAGCCTTACAGCCCGGCACTGTTCGGCGTAGCCTTTGCCGCATTGGCCTTGATCCGACGCCGCAAGCAGCACTGATTGCGGGACCGTAAATGACAAACGCCGCCCAGCTTCTGGGCGGCGTTGTCATTTGCGAAGTGGTTGCTACTCCCGACTTACACGAGGTCGAACACCGCCATCGATTCGACGTGGGAGGTGTGCGGGAACATATTCATCACGCCGGCCTGCGACATGCGGTAGCCGGCGCGGTGCACCAATACGCCGGCGTCGCGCGCCAGGGTCGACGGGGAGCAGGAAACGTAGACGATGCGCTTCGGCAGCAAGTCCGGATTCGATTCCTTCAGTTCGGCCAGCGCCAGCGACAGGGCCATGGCGCCATCGCGCGGCGGGTCGATCAGCATGCGGTCGAATTTGCCCAGGGCGATCAGGTCGTCCCTGGTGATCTCGAACAGGTTGCGGCACTGGAAAGTGGTGTGGCCGTCCACGCCATTGACCTTGGCATTGGCCAGCGCGCGCTCGGTCAGTGCGGTCGAACCTTCGATACCCACGACTTCGCGCGCCTGGGTTGCCAGCGGCAGGGTGAAGTTGCCCAGGCCGCAGAACAGGTCGGCCACGCGGTCTTCCTTCTGCACTTCCAGCAGGCGCAACGCCTTGTGCACCAGCACGCGGTTGATGTGGTGGTTCACCTGGGTGAAGTCGGTCGGCTTGAACGGCATCTTGATGCCGAATTCCGGCAGCGTGTAATACAGTTCCTTGTCGGCCGGGTAGAAAGGATAGGCGGTGTCCGGGCCCTTAGGCTGCAGCCACCACTGGATGCCGTACTGGTCGGCGAAGGCCTTCAGCTTGTCCTCGTCGCCCTCGCCCAGCGGCACCATATTGCGCATCACCAGCACGGTATTGTCTTCGCCCACGGCCAGCTCGATCTGCGGCACTTTGTCGAAGATGGTCAGCGAGTGGATCAGGGCGCGCAGCGGCATCATCATGTCGGAGACGTGCTTCGGCAGGATCTGGCAGCTCTGGATGTCGGCCACGAACACCGATTTCTTTTCGTGGAAGCCGACCAGCACCGTGCCCTTCTTGGCCACAAAGCGCGACGACAGGCGCGCGCGGTAGCGGTAGCCCCAGGTCGGGCCGTACATCGGGCGCATCATGGTGTCGGACTTGACCTTGGACAGGTGCCACAGGTTGTCTTCCAGCACGCGCTGCTTGATCGCCACCTGGGCCGAAGCCTCCAGGTGCTGCATGGAGCAGCCGCCGCAAATCTCGAAGTGCTCGCACTTCGGCTTCACGCGCATGGACGATTCCTTGTGCAGCGCCGTCATGCGGCCCTGCTCCCAGTTCTTCTTCTTGCGCAGCAGCTCGAAGCTGACTTTTTCACCCGGCAGCGCGCCTTCGATGAAGACTACCTTGCCCGGCGAGCCGTCTTCGTTCTCGATGTGGCCAACGCCACGGGCATCCATGTCCAGGGATTTGATTTCAACGATAGTGTCTTGCATAGCGATTAAGGTTGCAGCCGGCGCGTTGCGCGCCCAAAGCCCGCTATGATATCAGACCGCGAAGCGCTAGAGCAGCGAGTCGCGCACCACACCGCGTGCGGCCATGGCACGCTTTAACTTCACCAGCGCTTCCTGCTGGATCTGGCGCACCCGCTCGCGCGTCACGCCCATTTCTTCCGCCAGGGTTTCCAGCGTGGCCGGATCGTCGTTATCCAGCCCGAAACGGCGCATGATCACGATGCGCTGCTTGTCCGGCAGCTTGGTCAGCCAGTCGCGCACCAGCACCGTCATTTCGTGGTGTTCGGCGCGCGCATCGGGCGAGTCCTCGGAGTCGCCGGGCAGCATATCCATCAGCGAAGACTGGGGGTCGTTATCGAGCGGCGCGTCGAGCGAGGTGGCATGTTCGGACAAGGCCAGGATATCCTGCACCTCCTCCACCGGCCGCCCCACCAGGTCGGCGATATCCTCCGCCGTGGCGTCCTTGCCGTTGTGGTGCTGCGCCTCCAGGTGGTACTTGCCGCGCAGGATCTGGTTCAGTTCACGCACCATATGCACCGGCAGGCGCACCGTGCGCGCCTGGTTCATGATGGCGCGCTCAATGCTCTGGCGGATCCACCAGGTGGCGTAGGTCGAGAAGCGGAAGCCGCGCTCCGGCTCGAACTTGTCGATGGCGCGCATCAGGCCGATATTGCCCTCCTCGATCATGTCGAGCAGGACCACGCCGCGGTTGATGTAGTGTTTGGCGATCGAGACCACGAGCCGCAGGTTATGCTCGATCATGGTCTGGCGCGCCGAGAAATCGCCCTGCTTGGCCAGGGTGGCGAAGTGGACTTCCTGCGGCGCCGTCAGCAGCGGACGGGTGCCGATCTGGTTCAGGTAGTGCTGGGTGGTGTCGGTGGAGAGCTCCGCCGCCAGCACCTTTTTCAGCTCGTCGACGGTTTCGAGGACGGCGCTGCCGCCTTCAACCGCGACCTCGCCGTCCGACTCCATGGAATCGATCGATCCTTCATCGATCGGCTCGTCCGGAAAATCCTCCGGAATCGAGTCGTCTTCCAGCTGGTCATTCGGCGAGCGTGTCATGGGTGGTATCTAGCGGTTAGGCAGGAATTTTGTCGGATCCACCGGCTTGCCCTGCTGCCTTATCTCAAAGTGCAGCTTGACGGCGTCGGTATCGGAATCCCCCATTTCAGCAATTGCCTGGCCCCTCTTCACGTCCTGCCCCTCCTTGACCAGGATGGAGCGGTTGTGGGCATAGGCCGACAACAGGCTGTTATTGTGCTTCACAATGACGAGATTACCATATCCGCGGATGCCGCTACCGGCATACATCACTTTTCCTGCGCTGGCGGCCAACACATGTTGTCCGGCGCGGCCGGCGATATCGATACCCTTGTTCTTGCCCTCGTCGAACTGGGCCACCACGCGGCCGTCGGACGGCCAGGTCCAGGCCACTTCGCGGTCCTCGGCGCTCATGGCGGGCGCCGGCGGCGGGGCGGCCGGCGCGGCCGGCGCCGGCGCCAAACTGGCCACCAAGGCCGGCTTTTCAGGCTTGTCGCCCTCAGGCTTCTGCAATTCCGCCACCGCGGTTTCCGAGTACGGGCGCTTTTCGCCTTTAGGCGCGGTCTTGCGCGGCACCGGCGCCGGCTTTTCGATCTGCGGCGTCGGCACCGCCGTAATTTGCACACCTTCCGGCGGCGACAGGCGCAGCACCTGGTCGACCTTGATATCGTCCGGGTTGGACAGGTTGTTCCAGGCCGCCAGCTCGCGGTAATTCAGGCCGCGGTCAAAGGCGATGCGGATCAGGGTGTCACCCTTGCGGACGGTGTGATAGCCCTCCTTGTCTTTCGGTTCCTCGACCGGCGCCACTTTTGGCGTGGGGGCCGGCAGCGGCACCGAACGATCCTCGACCGGCACATTGTTGGGCGGGGTCGAGCAGGCGGTCAGCACGGCCAGCGCGGCCGCCATCAGGAAAAGGGAGTAATTCTTCGTCATTCTGTTCAATAAAGTGTTAAACGGTGCCAGGGCGGAGCGGCACAAAGTGGCAGTCTTCCAGCGTCTGGCGCACCCACTCGTTCTTGCTTACACGGGTCACCAGTTCGAGGTGCTGGGTGCGGGCCCCGACCGGGGCGACCAGGCGGCCGCCGATATTCAGCTGTTCCAGCAATGCCTGCGGCACTTCCAGGCCTGCGGCGGCGAGGATGATGCCGTCGAAGGGGGCCGCTTGCGGCAAGCCTAGCATACCATCTCCGTAGTGCAAACGGAGGTTCGGCACCCGCATCGGGCGCAGGTTGGACTTGGCCAGCTCGTGCAAAGGCTTGATGCGCTCGATCGAATAGACCTCGCGCGCCACGCAGGCCAGCACCGCCGCCTGGTAGCCGCAGCCGGTACCGATTTCCAGCACGCGGTGCAGGTCCTGGCCGGCGCGCATCACCTCAATCATGCGCGCCACGATGTAAGGCTGGGAGATGGTCTGGTGGTGGCCGATCGGCAGCGAGGCGTCGATATAGGCCTGCGGCGCCAGGCCTTCATCCATGAACATATGGCGCGGCACGGTGTCCAGCGCGCCCAGCACCACCGGGTCGCTGACGCCCTGTTTGGCCACGCGCTGCACCATGGCGCGGCGCACCCCGTCCGACACCAGCGCATGCGCGCGCGGCGCGGCGGCTGGCGCCAGCTGCACCTGGGCGCGTTCCTGGGCGTAGGTGTGGGAGCGCGATGGCGAGGCCACCGGCTGCGGCGGACGCCAGCCGCCCGGGCTGGCGGCTGCCGTGCGGGCCGCGTTCTGGGTCGCGGTTTGTGGCGTGGCCACCGTGTTGTAGACCGGCTTCTTTGCCGGGCTCTTGTCGTTAATGGAAGACAGGGGCAGCGGGAAAGTGCGGGTCTTGTCGCTCATGCAAGGGCCTTTGCCAGGGAATCGAGTTGTTGGCGGTGCGTCAGGTCGATCTGCAAAGGCGTCAGCGACACGCGCCCGTTGGCGAGTGCATGGAAATCGGTGCCCTCCCCGGCGTCCTTGCAGGCGCCTGGCGGGCCAATCCAGTAAATTTCGCGCCCGCGCGGGTCCAGCGCCTTGACCACGGGTTCCGCCTGGTGGCGGCGGCCCAGGCGGGTCGGGGTCAATGGGCCCAGCTGCTCATACGGCAGATTGGGGATATTCACGTTCAGCAGGTATGGGCGGTCCAGCAGCTCCATATAGCGCTGCACCAGGTCGCGCGCCACGCGGGCGGCATCATCGACATGCGCCCAGCCGTAGGCCCCTTGCGAGAAGGCAATAGCCGGGATGCCGAACAGGTAGCCCTCGGTGGCCGCCGCCACGGTACCGGAGTACAGCGTGTCGTCGCCCATGTTCGGCCCGTTGTTAATGCCGGACACCACCAGGTCGGGCAGCTCGTCGAGCAGGCCGGTCAGCGCCACGTGGACGCAATCGGTCGGCGTGCCATTGACAAAATAGAAACCATTTGCCGCTTTATGCACCGACAGGGGCCGGTCCAGCGTCAGGGAATTGGAGGCGCCGGAGCGGTTGCTGTCAGGCGCCACAACCACGATATCGGCGATAGGCTGCAGGGCTTCCGCCAGCGCATTGATGCCAGGCGCCAGGTAGCCGTCGTCGTTACTGATAAGGATTCTCATACAGGGAATTTTACCTGAAGCAACGACGGAAAATTCCCGAATTTTCACATCGCCGCGGGCACCGGCCAGTATCCGGCCCGCTGCTGCTCCAGTGGCAAAGCGTGATGGTTGTTGTGGTTGGCGGGCGGCGCCGCCGACGGCAGGCTTTGCCACGGGCACAAGCCATCGCGCAACCACTGTAGGAAAGTATCGTAGCCTGATTGCAACGCCGGCGCTGGCAGCGGCTCGCCGCTCGCCAGGCTGGGGCAATATGGCAGCTGCACGGCGTTGAAATAATCTTCCAGCGACAGCCAGGTCAGGCCATAGGCATGCGCCAGCGCGCGTTCGAAGAGCGGCTGGTAGCCGTCGTCACCGCGCCGCCACAGCGCGCTCAGTGCAGCGTCCGCCGTGTCGATGCGCGAGGGCAGCGGGTACACCAGCAACTGGCGCTGCTCGTCCTCATGGCAGCTGCGGTAGCCGGTGGCGCGCGAAACCAGGTCCTGCAGGCCGTCCAGGTTCTGCCGGTTGGGCGCGAACACCAGCACCAGCCGCGTCGGCAGCAGCGTGGTGCAGATGGCGGCGCTGTCGGCGCGCCCGCTGCGCGCATCCACCAGCACGTGGCCGAAATGGCGCACCAGGCGCGCGGCAAAGGTGCGGAACAGCGCGGGGCAGGTATCGAAGATGCCTTGCCAGTCCAGCATTGCCGCGCGTTCCGCATGGCTGCCGTCGCACCGCCCAGCACGCAGCAGCCAGAGTGGCCGGTCATCGCTTGCCCGCACCAGGTACTGCTCCCAGCGCACCGCGTCCAGCACCGCTTCGGCCAGCGCGCTATCGCTGGCGTAGCGGCCGGCGCGCTCCTGCAACTGGTCGCGGCAAGCTTCGAACAGGTCCAGTACGCCGGGAGCTTCCGGCGCGCCGGGGAAGTAGTAATGCAGGCCCGGCGCCTCCAGGTCCCAATCCACCAGCAGCACCGGCGCCGCCGGACGCGCCGCCAGCATATGCCCCAGGTTGGCGAGCGCCATCGTGCGGCCTACGCCGCCTTTATAGGAATAGAAAGTCGTGACTTCGCCGGCTGCGGGCAGCACTGGCAGGTGCAGGCGTAGGTGTTCCATGGCGGGCCTTCTGCGGTAGGTTCAGCGTGGGAAATGGGGCGGGGCCGGCGGACGCCATTCCGGCGGCACCGGCGGCAGCACGAACTGCCGGCAGTCGTGGTCGGGCGGCATGCCCGCCTTCAGGCAGTGGTAGTGCATCGTGACGCGATCCACGATGCGCCGGATATCGGGCAGGAAATCGGGGTTGGTCTTGAGCTCCCCGGTCGCCAACGTGTAGCGCGAAAAGTCCACATACATGCCCGGCTCGCTGATCTGGCGCGGCAGGTTCAGCGGATGGCGGGTCATTATCACGGGGATGATCAGGTGCGACGGCAGCTCGTACCACTGGCTGCGCTCGGCCTCGATCATCTGCATGGCGGCGAATTCGCGCCGGGTATATGGGTGGGCTTCGTACTTGGGCGTGTAGATCACGACCATGGTCGCGCTCTGGCACATGGCCAGGGCGATACGCTTGTCGATATCGTCGCCGCCACCCAGCTGCTCGCTATCGACAAACAGTTCGGTCTCATTGTCGAAATGGGGCTCGAGATAGCACTTCAGGGCATCGACAAAGTCGTCCTTGAAATGGCTCATGTATGCGTGCTGGCCATGCGCGTAACTGAAAAAGCAGCCGTACCGGATACTCATGGCGTTCACCTCCCCTGCCAGCCCAATGTATCCCCCTGCCGCGCGCTAAACTTTGTCCCTGCGCAAACTGTTCTCGGGCATAATCGTACGATCGTTCGAAAATAATGGAGACAAGATGAAAGCTATCGTTTGCAAGGACTGGGGCTTGCCGGACACGCTGACGCTGGAGGAGCTGCCGGATCTGCAGGCAAGCCCGGGCCAGGTGGTGCTGCAGGTGAAAGCGGCGGCCGTCAACTTCCCCGACGTGCTGATCATCCAGGGCAAGTACCAGTACCGCCCGCCCCTGCCCTTCACCCCCGGCAATGAAGTAGCGGGGGTAGTGCTGTCGGTCGGCGAAGGCGTGCAGGGTTACAAGCCGGGCGACAAGGTGATTGCCTTCTCCGCCCACGGCGGCTTTGCCGAACAGCTGCTGGCGCCCGCCGCCGCGCTGATGCCGATGCCGCCCGGGATGGACTTCGATACCGCCGCCGCCATCACCCTCGCCTACGGCACTTCGCACCACGCGGTGGTGGACCGCGCGCAGCTCAAGGCCGGCGAAACCATGCTGGTGCTGGGCGCGGCGGGCGGCGTTGGCCTGGCCGCGATCGAGATCGGCAAGGCGCTGGGCGCGCGCGTCATCGCCGCCGCTTCGACCGACGAAAAGCTGGCTGTCTGCAAGGAGCATGGCGCCGACGTGCTGATCAACTACAGCAGCAGCGACCTGCGCGAGGCGATCAAGGCCGCCACCGACGGCAAGGGCCCGGACGTGATCTACGACCCGGTCGGCGGCGAATATGCCGAGCCGGCCTTCCGCTCCATCGGCTGGCGCGGGCGCTACCTGGTGGTGGGCTTTGCCAACGGTGAAATCCCCAAGCTGCCGTTGAACCTGACGCTGCTCAAGGGCGCTTCGCTGATGGGCGTGTTCTGGGGCGAGTTCGTCAAGCGCGAGCCGAAAGCCAACCTGGCCGGCATGATGCAGCTGCTAGGCTGGCTGGGCGAAGGCAAGATCCGTCCGCATATTTCGGCGCGCTATGCGCTGGCCGACACCCCGCGCGCGCTGGAAGCGATGGCGGCGCGCAAGGTCACCGGCAAAGTAATCATCAAGCCTTAAGTACCCGCATGATGCGGGCGGCCAGGTAAAGCAATGCGCCGCCCGATGCCAGCATCAGCAGTAGGTGCAGGCCCAGCGCCACCAGGGTCTGCACCAGCAGCCCGCCGGCGCCGCACAGCGTCATCAGCGCCGGCGTCAGCAGGAAGCTGGCGCCGTGGGCAATGCCCATGATGAAGGACCATAGCGACATCGACGCCATGTGGCAACAGGCGAGCGATGCCACGACCTTCCAGGGTCGAAAGTCGGGCATGGCATCCTCCGCTTCAGGCGTGGGTGCAGCAGGATTTGGCGGCAGGCGCCTGCTGGTAGCGGTCGTGGTGCTTGACCCAGGCCATCGTATAAGGCAGCGCATCCTCGTTGCGCCCCAGCGGGGTAAGGTCTAGCAGGCGGTAAGTGTGCATCATCACTTCCACGCCGCGCCCAAAGGTCGAATACGTGTGGTAGACCACGCCCGCGTCATCCTGGTAGAAAACACTGACGCCTGGCGCGTCCTCGTGCGGGAATGGCTGGCCTATGTAGTTGTAATAAACCTCGCCTTGCGCCAGCTCCTCCGGCGCGAAGCTCACGTCGAAGTCGTAATTGAAATCGCTGTCGCCCGACGACACCCACTTGAATTGCCAGCCCATCTCCTCGCGCATGCGCTGCAAGCTGGCCAGCGGGGCGCGCGACACAACCACCAGGCTCACGTCGCGCTGCGACAAGTGCGGCAGCGCGCCGTCCGTATGGTCAGCCATGTAGGAGCAATGCGCGCAGCCACGTTCCTGCCCAGGCGCGAACATGAAATGCTGCACCACCAGCTGGCGGCGGCCTTCGAACAAGTCGGACAGCGAGCGTTTCCCCTGCTGCGTATCGAATACATACTGCTTGTCGACCTTCACCCATGGCAGCGCGCGCCGTTCACGGGCCAATTGGTCCTGCTGGCGCATAACTTCCTTCTCGCGCACCAGCAAGGCTTTGCGCTGCGCCACCCACTGTTCCTGATTGACGATGTTATGCATGGTCATTCTCCCCGTGGACGACGCACTGCGCGCACTTTGGCGCTGCCTCCACCGCCGGCATAGAACAGGCCCGCGCCGTCGGATTCCAGCCCGCTGACGAAGACACCGGGCGGCATTTGCAGGCGCTCCAGTACCTCGCCGGTCTTCGGGTCGATATGGCGGATATCGCTTTCCTCGCCTTCCCAAGTGGCGTGCCACAGCTCACCGTCCACCCAGGTCACGCCGGTGACGAAGCGGTTCGATTCGATGGTGCGGATGATGGCGCCGGTGTCCGGATCGATCTGGTGGATCTTGCGGTCGCGGTACTGGCCGACCCACAAGCTGCCCTCGGCCCAGGCCAGCCCCGAGTCGGCGCCGTGGCCCGGAGCCGGGATGGTCTTCAGCACCTTGCCGCTGGCCGGGTCGATCTTGTCGATGCGCTGTTCCGCGATCTGGTACAGGTATTTGCCATCGAAAGTGGTGCCGGCATCGGCCGGCAGTTCCAGCGAGCGCGCCTCCCGGCCGCTGGCGGGATCAAAGCCGATCAGGCGGGCGCCGGTGGCGGCCCACACCAGCTCACCGTCATGCGTGACGCCGCCGACATTCTTGACGCCCTCAAACGGGCCATATTCGCGCACGATTTCAGCGGTGCGCACCTTGCTTGTATTCCGGTTCATGGTCCAGCTCCTTATGTGGCGCGCCGTGTCTGGCGCCGCAAGTGAACTTTATTCCAATGGCAATGCAGCAGGGAGTAACAAGATTGTCGTGAATCCGGCGATCGGCGGCGCCAGCCAGCGCTGGGTGCGGGCCTTGCCGATCGAGCGCACCTGCCCTGCCGCTTCCAGCTCGGCCAGCGCGCGCTGGATGGTGCGCTGGCTGGCATCCAGTGCCAGCGCCAGTGCGGAGGTCGACCACGCCGCGCCATCGGACAGGAGCGCCAGCAGCGATGCCTGCTCGCCCGCGATAGGCGGCTCCAGCACGGCAAGCGGCCGGCCAGCGAGCGGGCGCATGGCAAAGCCGCTTGGCGTCGCGTCGATACTGGCCAGTCCTTTGACCAGCGCCCGCAATCGCCCTATCTCGACCCGCAGGCGCGCACGGTGGGTCTCGTCCGGCTGCCGCGTGCTAAACGCCCGTTCAATCAGCACGTCGCGTTCTGCGTCGCCAGGCCAGGCCTCGGCCATCACCCGGGCCAGGGCGAACAGCACCGGGCGCCGCGCCAGGGAATGCCAGCCTGTTCCGCCCGCATCGCCCGTGCCGATAGCGCGCCGGCATGCGTCCAGTACCAGCGCATCGGACGTCAGCAGCTGCGCAACTTCGTCCAGCGACACCGTCCTGGCAGCGACTCCGTCCGCGTTATGGCGGCGCGCTGCCGGACGTTCCAGCGCAGCGGCGGCTTCCTGTACCTCCGCCAGCAGCTCCGGCACCCCCGAGCGCGCGGCAGCAATCTGTGCGCGGGCCAGCGCGGCTCGCGCCGCTGCGGGATGCAGCGAACGCATTGCCAACTCGGCCGACGCCAGGTCGGCCACCGCCGCCAGGGCGGGAGTCAGCGCCCGCATATCGAGGCGCGACAGTTCGGCAGCGGCGGCCGCTAGCCGTCCAAGCAGCAAGGATCGCCGGGCTGCGATCAGGCGCGCCTGCAAGGCATTGCCATAATCGCCGTGCGACTCCAGCACTGCCAGCGCCGCCGACAACGCTCGCGGCGGAGCGCTGAAATCCCGCATGGCCAGCGCCACCTCGGCCTCCGCAATCACGCAGCGGGCGCGCGGCAGCGCTTCATGCATGCCGAAGCCGCGCGCCGCACGACGCAGCAACTCGCGCGCGCGCGGGTAATCCCCCAGGCGCGCCATGGCGATGCCGCGCAAGGCCAGCGCCGGGGGATCCTTGCGTAGCGCTACCTGTTTCAGTGCACCCAGGACATCGCCGCTGGCGAGTGAGCGCGCCGACGCGGTGATGAGGGAGTCCATTACGCGCGCAGCACGCGCGAGGCTGCGGCACGGAGCAGGATGCGCGAATACAGCTTATGGAAGCCAAGCAGCGCATGAAAAACCCCACCTTGCCGCGAACGCACGACGGCAGAACCAAAATACAAACGCGTCCCCTGCCCCTGCGGTTCCGCCATCAGCCAGGAACGCGTACTCCCGGCAAAGTCGCACATCAACAGCTGCTGCGGTGCGCGCCCCTCCACCGACCACGCCGCGAATTTCTCGCGCTGCCCGCCCGCCAGCTCGCGTGCTTCGTCATCGTGCGATGGCCGCGCAACAAATAAGGCCAGCAACAAGCGCTCCAGCTTGAAGACGGCCGTGGTGTAGAAGGCCTCGACGAAGGCCGCATGGCTCACCTGCCCCGGCACATCGATGGCGAAGCAATCGGTGTAAGCACCCTGCTCACGGTAACGCTGCAACAAAGCCTGCTCAGGTAGATCTGCGATCATAAATAAGCCCACCATAAGGAAAACGCCAGGCCGCCGAACAGGCACGACTCGGCGACGCGTTGCAGCGCGCCACGCCAGCCCGTCGACGGCATCACGCCAATCAGGAAACCACTGCCAAGCACGATCACGCCGCACCATTGGGTAAGCGGCCCATGCCGCGGCGCCATGGCGATCAGCGCCAGGCCGCCGCCGACGTATTCAACGCCACCGGCCAGGTTATGCAAAGCCTGGCGCGGACTTCCCGTGCCCGGCGACCCTGGATCGCAAGGAAAAAACGCAGCACCGATGTAGCCCACCGCGATGCAAAGCGCCAGGCGTGCGCTGTGCGGCTGCTCGCGCCACATCAACCCGGCCACAGCCAGCAGCAGCAAGCCCACCGGCAGGAACATGCCAAACGCCACCAGGCGCTGGTCGCGCGCGCCTTGCTCTCCCAGTTCGCTGATGGTGTGGGCCCAATGGCTATAGCCCGCCTTGCGGCGGCCAAGCACGGCGCAGGCGGCAGCCAGGTACGCTGCCACCGCAACAGATACAAATTGGGCCGCGATGATATTCATTTAACAAGCATAACATCGATGAAGGCGGCCAGTCGGGCCTTGTACTGAACCGGGTCGTAGGCGTACAAATCCTGGTGCGCCGCGCCTTCCACCAGCCACAGCTCCTTGCGGCCGGCGGCCGCGTCGAACATGCGGCGCGTCTCCGCCGGCGGCGTTTGTTCGTCGCGCATGCCGCCTGCCACCAGCACCGGGACTTGCAGCTTACGCACCACCTGCAGCGGCCGCAGCTCGTCAAGGCCAACGCCGGCGCGCAAGGGGACCTGCAGGTAAAGCAAGGGTGCGGCAAGGCGCCCGGCGAGGCCGAAGCGCATGGCCAGCCGGTTCGCCACCGCGTCCTCAATCGCCGGAAAGACTGATTCGAGCACGAAGGCATCCGCCGCCAGCGGCCCATCGCCCAGGAGCGCCGCCGCGCCGCCCAGCGATTGCCCTATCACGAGCACCTTGCTGCAGCCCTGCCCGCGCAGGTAGGCGACGCCATTGCGGGCGTCCTGCGCTTCGCGGTAGCCGAAAGTGATCATATCGCCCGGCGTCTCGCCATGGGCCTGCAGATCGATTGAGAGAGAAGTCAGGCCAAGCTCGCGCAGCATGGCCGCACGCGCCGCCATCACACTGCGGTCGGCGCGGATGCCATGCATCAGCAAGGCGCAGTGCACGGCGCCGGCCACGCGCAGGAGGGAGCCGCGCGTGCGCTCGATCTGGACGTTTTCAAAACCGTTGCCCGGCATGCGCACCGGATGGTTGACCGGCTGCGACAGCTGGCTGCCGGCGCGCCACACTGCGGCAAGGGCCAGCAGCGCGCAGATGGCAAAGGCGATCCGCAGCAGCCGCATGGCGACCTACCTTTACCGGTCGCCCTGGAAGAAGGCGATCACGTCAGCCGCCTCGCGGGTGCGCTTGAACGGCGGCAGGCTTTGCCAGATGCGGCGGCCGTAAGGCTTGGAGATCACGCGCGGGTCGCACAGCATCAGCACCCCACGGTCGCTTTCGTCGCGGATCAGGCGGCCAGCGCCCTGCTTCAGGTTGATGATGGCTTCCGGCAGGGTGTGTCCCATGAAGCCGTTCAGGCCCTGGCGCTCCATTACTTCGATACGGGCGGCCAGCACCGGGTCGTCCGGCGGCGCAAATGGCAGCTTGTCGATGATCACCAGCGACAGCGCATCGCCGCGCACGTCCACACCTTCCCAGAAGCTTTGCGAGCCAATCAGCACGCCGTTGCCGGCCTTGCGGAACTGGTCCAGCAGCTCGGTGCGGCCACGGTCGCCCTGCACGAACAGCGGGAACTTCAGGCCGCGCTTCTCGAACTCGTCGCGCAGGCGGTCGGCGGCGCGCTTGACGGCGCGCAACGTGGTGCACAGCAGGAAGGTGCGGCCGCCGGCGGCTTCGATGATCGGCAGCGCGGCATCCAGCACGGCGTCGGTGTAGCCCATCGAATTCGGGTCCGGCAGGCCTTGCGGCACATACAGGATGCCCTGCTCTTCGTAGTTGAACGGGCTTGGCCAATTGCGCGCGGTTTCGTTCTCCAGCCCCATTTGCTGGGCGAAATGGGTAAAGTCGTTCTTCACCGCCAGCGTGGCGGAGGTGAAGATCCAGCTGCGCGGCACGCCTTCGCGCTGGCCGTTGAAGATCGGCGCGATCGACAGCGGGGTCTTATGCAGTTGCAACGAGCTTTGGAAGGCTTCCACCCAGAACACGGCTTCCTCGCCTGGCGTCACCTTGGCCTTGGGATCGAACTTCCAGGCTTCCAGCTTGGCCGACAGTTCGTTGCCCCGCACCCGGCACTGCTCGATGGTTTCGGCGCGCTCGGCGTTCCGTTCCAGCACGGCGATCATGTCGATCAGCTCGTCCTTCAGCGTTTGCAGCGCGGGGAAGAAATCGCTCGACGGCGCGATCTGCGGCAGCGACATGCGCACGATGTCCTGGCTGAAGGTCAGGCGCAGGTCGCGCGCAGCTTTCTCCACCGGCGTCACAACCTTGGCCCACTCGGCGCCGTCGCGCGCATGCGCCAGGCCCTCGGCCAGCACGTCGCGGCACAGCTCCAGGATCTGCGAGGTCGAGATCGTGTCGCCGAAGAACAGCGTGGCGGTATCCGGCAGCTGGTGCGCCTCGTCGAAGATCACGGTATTCGCAGCGGGCAGCAGTTCGGCCACGCCGGTATCCTTCAGCGCCACGTCGGCGAAGAACAGGTGGTGGTTGACTACCACCACGTCGGCCTGCTGCGCCTCGCGGCGCGCCTTCATCACGAAGCAGTCCTGGTAGTACTGGCACTCCTGCCCCATGCAGTTCTCGCGGGTGGAAGTCACCAGGTTCCAGATCAGCGCATTTTCCGGCACGCGCGCCAGCTCCGCCTTGTCGCCGGTGCTGGTCATCTTCAGGAAACGCTGGATTTCGCGCAGGTTGCCGACATCCTCGCGCGAGGTCATGCGGCCGTTCTGCAGCGTGCGTTCCAGGTGGTAGTGGCACAGGTAGTTGGAGCGCCCCTTGAGCAGCGCCACCGACACCGGCGCCTGCAGCGCGGAACGGATGGTCGGGATATCGCGCAGGAACAGCTGGTCCTGCAGGTTCTTGGTGCCGGTGGAAACGATGGTCTTGCCGCCCCACAGCAGCGCCGGCACCAGGTAGGCAAAGGTCTTGCCGGTGCCGGTGCCCGCTTCCGCGATCAGGGTCTGCTGCTTGGCGATAGCGTCGGCAATCGCCTTGGCCATCTCGGTCTGCGATTTGCGCGGGCGAAAACCGCCAACGGCCGGGCCCAAGGGGCCGCCGGGACCGAACAGGCGCTCGATGTCGGCATCGTGGGCGCCCGCCGGGAAAACGGGCTCATTCGGCGCGCCGGGAGCGGGCGTCGGCTGTTGTGGATCAGTCAAGTTCGTAATGGGATCAATGGCCCTGCTCAGGCCGGTACGTCGGGCACCAATTGCATTTTCAGCAGGGTGATATAGTCTTTCAGTTGCAGTTTGCGCTTCTTGAGGCGGCGCAACTGAAGTTGATCGTGATGACCATCCAGGGTCAACATTTCGATCACAGCGTCCAGGTCGCGGTGCTCGACATCGAGTTCAATGATGCGGCGCTGGATTTCCTCTTTGTTGATCATATGGTGAAAGTCGTCTGCACGATTGCGTTGAGCGTTTACTTACAGTTTCGTTTGGACAACAATCTATACTTGCAACAAAACTGCATACAGGTGCATAGTTTAACTCAGGTGGACATTGGAAAGAAGCTGTCAAGACCCTATGAGCACGTACAAGATCGAGGCCGGCACTGCCCAGCATATCGGTAGCCGTCCCCAGCAAAATGACCGTGTGGCGCTGTTTACCGCGCCCAAAGCGCCCGGCTATGTGCTCGCCGTGCTGGCAGATGGCGTGAGTGGAGGCGCCGCCGGCGCCGAACAGGTATTACACACGGCCAAACAATTATTCGACGAATACCGCGCGTCCGAAACCGTCAGCCTGCCCCGGGTCGAAGAGCTGCTGCGCGAAATCGCCCACGACGTCCACCAGATCCTGGTGATGGACCCGCGCACCGGCGCCAGCGAGCCGCAGGCATCGATGGTGCTTTTGCTGCTGACACCGGCCCGCCAGGCGGCCTGGGCCTTCGTGGGCGACTCAAGATTGTATCGTTTTGACAACAAAGAATGCGTCGGCCGCAGCAGCGACGCCGAGTACGTGGCCTACCTGATGGAACAGGAAAAGCTGCCGGAAGAGGCGGCGCGCAAGCACCGCCAGGCCAAGATGCTGAATAACGTGCTGGGCAACAAGCAGAAGGAACCCTTCATCGCCTACGGCCTGCAGGAAAACCTGAAAGCCGGCGACGCCTTCCTGCTTTGTTCGGATGGGCTGTGGTCCTACTTTGCCGACGTGGAGCTGGCGACTGTCGTCGCCAAGAAGTCGCCGCGCGAGGCGGCTGAAATGCTGGTCAACAAGGCCCGCGAACGGGCGCAGGGCAAGGGCGATAACTGCTCGATGGCGATCATCAAACTGGTGGCCCCGCCCAAGGAAGAAGTGAATTACACGGTGCAGAAGCTGCGCAAGGCGGTTTAATTCTTTTGCTGCGCCTCCGCGGCGCGGCGTTTCTTCTCTTCTTTCTCGGCCAGCTTGGCCTTGATTTCAGCTTGCCGCTTTTCGGATGCTGCTTTCTTACGTTCGAATTCGGCGGCCTTGCTGGCGCGCTGCGGCGCCTCCGCCGCTTCCTTGGCGGCGCGCGCACGCTCGCGGGCATCGTGCTCGGCCTGGCGCTGTTCCAGCGAAACGGCGGCCGGTTTGGGCAGTGGCTTGGCGTCAGGGGCCGGCTTGGGCGGCTTGGGATTGGCGGCGTTGTAGGCTGCTTCCGCCGCATCCTTCTGGGCGCGGTCTTCCAGCTCGCGGTCGCGCTGCTCCACCGCCTGGCGGCGCTTGTAGTAGCTCGCTTCCACTTCCACCTGGCGCAGTTCGGCCAGGCGCAGGCGGCGCTGCTCCTTGGCCTTGTCCAGGCAGTTATTGACGAAGAACTTGTCGTAGCAAACCTGTTCGCTGGCGGCGAATTCGGCTTCCACCGCTTCGCGATCCTTCTTCACCTGCGCCAGGCGCGCGTCGGCCTGCTCCACCGAATGGGTTTGCGGGATGCGCGGGGCGCCGATCGTTGCCGGACGGCCGATATCCTGCGCCAGCGTCACGCCGGGCAGCATCAGCGCCAGCCAGATCCAGTTCTTCAAATTTCTCTCCTTGTCAGGACAGCTTGTCGGCAGCGCCGCGCTGTTCCTTTTCCATATACTCGCGCGATTGCATCTCGACGATGCGCGACACGGTACGGTGGAATTCATTGGCCAGCGCGCCGCTCGTGTACAGTTCTTCCGGCTCCACTTCGGCCGACATGATCAGCTTGACCTTCTGGTCGTAGAACACGTCGATCAGCCAGGTGAAGCGGCGGGCTTCGGACGACTGGCCGGCCGACATCATCGGAATACCGGACAATATCACGGTATGGAAGCGGCTGGCGATCTCCAGGTAGTCGTTCTGCGAGCGCGGGCCGCCGCACAGCGTGGCGAAGTCGAACCAGACGATAGTGCCGGCGCGGCGCAGGGCCTTCAGCTCGCGGCCTTCGACGTGGATGTGCGGGTCTTCGTCGGCCGTTTCGGCGATGCGGGCGAAGGCTTCGCGCAAGTGCGCGTCGGTTTGCGCGCCCAGCGGCGTGTAATAGGCGTCCACCTGCTCCAGGGCGCGGCCGCGGTAGTCGACGCCGGCGTCCACGTTCAGCACGTCCATCTTTTCCTTCAGCAGGGCGATGGTGGGCAGGATGCGGTCGCGGTGCAGGCCGTCCGGGTACAGGGTGGACGGCTCGTAGTTCGAAGTCATGATGAAGGAGACGCCGTTGTCGTACAGGGCCTTCATCAGGTTGTACAGGATCATGGCGTCGGCCACGTCCGATACGTGGAATTCATCGAAGCAGATCAGGCGGTATTTCCTGGCGATGCGTTTTGCGACTTCATCCAGCGGGTCTTCGACGCCGCGCAGCTCGTCCAGCTGCATGTGGACGTCGCGCATGAATTCGTGGAAGTGCAGGCGCGTTTTGCGCACCAGGGGCACCACCGAGTAGAACGAATCCATCAGGAAGGACTTGCCGCGCCCTACCCCGCCCCACATGTACACGCCGCGCGGCGGTGTTGGACGGTTGATCAGGCGTTTGAAGCTGTTCGAGCGCTGGGACTTGTACTGCACCCATTCGTCGAAGCACTGCTGCAGGCGGTCGACGGCGCGCTTTTGGGCGGCGTCGGCTTTGAAGTCGCGCTGCTCTAGCGCGTGCTGGTAAAACTCTTGGACGTTCATTATCTTGAACCGGTAAACCAGTGTCAGACCCACAGGGTCAGACACTTATGACGCGGCGGTCGCGGGCCCAGTGCCTGCCCCTGCGGGTCAGGCACTGGTTTTCCGGTTAGAAGTTCAGCGTACGCTTATCAACAGCCAGCGCGGCTTCCTTGGTCGCTTCCGACAGCGATGGGTGTGCGTGGCAGATGCGCGCGATGTCTTCAGCCGAAGCCTTGAACTCCATCGCCACCACGGCTTCGGAAATCAGCTCGGAAGCCATTGGGCCAACGATATGCACGCCCAGGATCTCGTCGGTGGTCGCATCGGCCAGGAACTTGACCATGCCGTTGGTATCGCCCAGCGCACGTGCGCGGCCGTTCGCCAGGAATGGGAAGGTACCGGCTTTGTAAGCGACGCCTTCCGCCTTCAGTTGCTGCTCGGTCTTGCCCACGGAAGCGATTTCCGGATGGGTATAGATCACGGACGGCAGGGTGTTGAAGTTGCAGTGGCCATGCTGGCCGGCGATGCGCTCGGCAACTGCAACGCCCTCTTCTTCCGCCTTGTGCGCCAGCATCGGGCCACGTACTACGTCGCCGATTGCCCACACGTTTGGCAGGTTGGTCTTGCAGTCTTCGTCCACGGTGATCATGCCGCGCTCGTCGACCGCCAGGCCCACTTTGTCGGCGCCCAGGCCGATGGTG
The DNA here is from genome assembly GCF_038440195.1 of Pseudoduganella sp. OTU4001. Classification (NCBI taxonomy): domain Bacteria; kingdom Pseudomonadati; phylum Pseudomonadota; class Betaproteobacteria; order Burkholderiales; family Oxalobacteraceae; genus Pseudoduganella; species Pseudoduganella sp. OTU4001. The sequence goes on from NZ_JASATG010000014.1 coordinate 125,996, forward strand.
TTGGCGGTACGGCCGATCGACACGATCAGCTTGTCGAACACGGTCTTCTGCGCTTCGCCCTTGGCGTCGGTGTATTCAACGGTGACGTTGTCCTTGCCCGCTTCGACCTTGGAGATCTTGCAGCCCAGGTTGATCGACAGGCCCTGCTTGGTCAGCAGCTTGTGCGCCTCCTTGGCGATCTGCTCGTCGACTGCGCCCAGGAAGGTTGGCAGGCCTTCCAGCACGGTCACTTCCGAACCCAGGCGGCGCCATACGGAGCCCAGTTCCAGGCCGATCACGCCGGCGCCGATCACGCCCAGCTTGGCCGGTACGGTTTCGATGTTCAGGGCGCCGGTGTTCGACAGGATCAGCTTCTCGTCGAATGGCGCGCCTGGCAGTGCGCGTGGGTTGGAACCGGTGGCAACGATGATCTGCTTGCCGGTGATGGTTTCGGTGGTCTGGCCGGAGATGGCGATCGGGTAGCCTTCAGCACCAGCGGCGCCGGCGAACGCGCCGCGGCCGTGGAAGAAGGTCACCTTGTTTTTCTTGAACAGGAACAGGATGCCGTCGTTGTTCTGCTTAACCACGGTGTTCTTACGCTTCAGCATTTGGGCTACGTCGAAGGACAGGCCTTCCACGTTGATGCCGTGCTCCTTGAAGCCGTGCGATGCGTGTTCGAAGTGTTCGGACGATTGCAGCAGCGCTTTCGATGGGATGCAGCCTACGTTGGTGCAGGTGCCGCCTGGTGCTGGCTTGCCGGCGTCGTTGCTCCATTCGTCGATACAGGCTACGGAGAAGCCCAGTTGCGCTGCGCGGATGGCGGCGATGTAACCGCCAGGACCGGCGCCGATAACTACTACGTCAAATTGTTTGTTGCTCATGTCTTTTCCCAATCATTACTCGTCCATGGGGACGAAGATCCACAGGAGGATGTAGGCCAGCACGCCGAAACCGACGGTGGCCGTGAACAGTACGAAGATCAGGCGCCAGATCCAGGACTCGATGCCGGTCTGCTTGGCGATGCCGCCACAAACGCCGGCGATCCACTGGTCGTTGCGGGAACGGCGGAACTTGCCGACTTCAGTGGCGAAGTCGCTGGATGGTGATCCTTGCAGCAGTTTTTCCTTGGCACGGGCGAATTCTTCATCGCTCAGGGCACCGGCCTGGTGCAGTTCGTGCAGGCGCTTCAGTTCTTCGGAGACGCTCATTTAACCTCTCTTCACTAATGCGAAAGGCCGCCCTCGCGGGCTGCCGGGCCGATTACAGGTCCAGCAGCAGGCGCGCTGGATCTTCCAGGGCTTCCTTCATTGCTACCAGGCCCAGGACAGCTTCGCGGCCGTCGATGATACGGTGGTCGTAGGACATCGCCAGGTAGTTCATTGGGCGAATCACGATCTGGCCGTCAACGACAACAGCGCGGTCCTTGGTGGCGTGCACGCCCAGGATTGCCGATTGTGGTGGGTTGATGATCGGGGTCGACAGCATGGAGCCGAAGGTGCCGCCGTTCGAGATGGAGAAGGTACCGCCGGTCAGGTCTTCCAGGGTCAGCTTGCCTTCCTTGGCTTTCGCGCCGAATTCACCGATCTTCTTCTCGATCTCGGCGATGCTCATCTGGTCTGCGTTGCGCAGGATAGGCACCACCAGGCCGCGTGGCGAACCCACAGCGATACCGATGTCGAAGTAGCCGTGGTAGACGATGTCGTTGCCGTCAACCGAAGCGTTCAGGATCGGGTACTTCTTCAGCGCGTGCACAGCGGCCTTGACGAAGAAGGACATGAAGCCCAGCTTCACGCCGTGCTCTTTCTCGAACTTGTCCTTGTACTTGTTACGCAGGTCCATGACTGGCTTCATGTCGACTTCATTGAAGGTGGTCAGGATCGCGTTGGTGGACTGGGACTCAACCAGGCGCTCGGCGATACGTGCGCGCAGGCGGCTCATTGGCACGCGCTCTTCCGGACGGTCGCCCAGGTTGGCGGCGGCAGGAGCAGCCACCTTCGGCAGCGATGCCTGAGGAGCGGCGGCAGCCAGCGGTGCCGGAGCAGCTGGTTTCGGTGCAGCGGCAGCGGCCAAGGCGTCGCCCTTGGTCACGCGGCCATCGCGGCCAGAGCCGGCTACGTCGCCAGCGGAGATGCCGGCTTCGGACAGGATCTTGGCGGCAGCAGGCATCGCCACGCCGGACTTGTCGGCACCAGCAGCGGCAGGAGCAGCGGCTGGAGCGGCAGCAGGAGCGGCGGCGGCAGGAGCCGAAGGAGCGGCGCCAGCGGCAGCGTCGGTATCGATGATGGCGATCACTTCGCCGGCAACAACGGTGGCGCCGTTGTCTTTGATGATTTGCACAACCACGCCAGCGCCTGGAGCCGGCAGTTCCAGCACGACCTTATCGGTCTCGATGTCGATCATGTTTTCGTCGCGCGCTACAGCTTCGCCGACTTTCTTGTGCCAGGTCAGCAGGGTCGCTTCAGCGACGGATTCCGACAGTTGAGGAACTTTAACTTCGATTTGTGCCATTTGTTTTTTACTCCGTATCTTGTGTATTTTTAGCGCCGCCCGCTCGTGGCGGGCGGCTCACCCGCTAATGCCGATTACTTGGTCAGAATGAAGCCTTTGAGCTTCGAGAACGCAGTTTCCAGCAGTTCTTTCTGCTGCGCGTAATGCTTGTCGTAGTAACCCACGGCAGGCGATGCGGAGGCTGGACGGCCGGCGTATGCCAGCTTCTGGCCAGCTTCCATGGCCTCGAAGATGTTGTGCTGGATCTGGAACCAAGGACCCTGGTTCTGCGGCTCGTCCTGGGTCCACACCACTTCGGCCAGGCTCGGGAACTTCTTCAGTTCAGCAGCGAAGGCCTTGTGCGGGAACGGATACAGCTGCTCGATACGGATAATGGCCGTATCGGTCACGCCACGGGTCTTGCGGGTGTTGGCGATGTCGTAGTACACCTTGCCCGAGCAGACGATCACGCGCTTGACCTTCTTCGGATCGATCTTGTCGTCCACTTCGCCGATCACGGTCTGGAAGGCGCCCTTCGCCAGCTGCTCCAGCGGGGAACCGGCATCCTTGTTACGCAGCAGCGACTTAGGAGTCAGGATCACCAGCGGCTTACGGAACTGGCGCACCATCTGGCGGCGCAGCACGTGGAAGATCTGCGATGCGGTGGTCGGCTGCACCACTTGCATATTGTTGTCAGCGCACAGCTGCAGGAAACGCTCCGGGCGGCACGACGAGTGCTCTGGGCCCTGGCCTTCGTAACCGTGCGGCAGCATCATGACCAGGCCGGAGGCGCGGCCCCACTTCACTTCGCCGGAGCTGATGAACTGGTCGATCACAACCTGGGCGCCGTTGACGAAGTCGCCGAACTGGGCTTCCCAGATGGTCAGGGTGTTAGGCTCGGCGGTCGAGTAGCCGTATTCGAAGCCCAGCACTGCCTCTTCGGACAGCACGGAGTCGATCACGGTGAACGGCGCCTGGCCTTCGGAGATGTTCTGCAGCGGCACGTAGGAACCTGCGTCCCAACGCTCGCGGTTCTGGTCGTGCAGCACAGCGTGACGGTGCACGAAGGTGCCGCGGCCGGCGTCCTGGCCGGTCAGACGCACTGCGTAGCCGGAGGAAACCAGGGACGCGAAGGCCAGGTGTTCACCCATGCCCCAATCCAGGTTCATTTCACCCTTGCCCATGGCAGCGCGGTCGCCCAGCACTTTTTCCACCAGCGAGTGCACTTTGAAGTCGGCTGGCACGGTGGTGATCGCGGCGGCCAGGCGTTTCAGTTCGGTCATCGGCACGGCGGTATCGGCCGCGTCGGTCCACTTGCGGTTCAGGAACGGCAGCCAGTCAACGGCATACTTGTTCTTGAAGTTGGAGATCACCGGATCGATGGTGTGCTTGCCCTGGTCCATCGCAGCGCGGTAAGCAGCCACCATGGCGTCGCCGCCGTCGGCCGGGATCACGCCTTGCGCGATCAGCTTGTCCGCGTACATCTTGCGGGTGCCTGGGTGCTTGGCGATCTTCTTGTACATCAGCGGCTGGGTCAGCGCTGGGGTGTCCTGCTCGTTGTGGCCCAGTTTGCGGTAGCAAATGATGTCGACAACGATGTCTTTCTTGAACTGCTGGCGGTAATCCATCGCGATCTGGGAAGCCAGAACCACGGCTTCAGGATCGTCGGCGTTCACGTGCAGTACCGGTGCTTCGATCATCTTCACGACGTCGGAGCAGTAGGTGGTGGAGCGTGCATCGCGTGGATCGGAAGTGGTGAAGCCGATCTGGTTGTTGATCACGATGTGCACGGTACCGCCGGTGCCGTAGCCACGGGTCTGCGCCAGGTTCAGGGTTTCCATCACAACGCCCTGGCCTGCGAATGCCGCATCGCCGTGCACCAGGATTGGCAGCACTTGCTGGCCTTCCTTGTCGCCGCGGCGGTCCATACGCGCCTTCACGGAACCTTCAACCACCGGGTTGACGATTTCCAGGTGGGACGGGTTGAACGCCAGCGACAGGTGGACCGGGCCGCCTGCGGTGGAGATGTCGGACGAGAAGCCCTGGTGGTATTTCACGTCGCCGGCTGGCAGGTCGTCAGCGTGCTTGCCTTCGAATTCTTCGAACAGGTCCTTAGGCGCCTTGCCCAGGGTATTCACCAGCACGTTCAGACGGCCGCGGTGGGCCATGCCGATCACGATTTCCTGCACGCCTTTTTCGCCGGCGCGCTGGATGATTTCATCGATCGAAGCGATGAAGGTCTCGCCGCCTTCCAGCGAGAAGCGCTTCTGGCCGACGTACTTGGTGTGGAGGTAGCGCTCCAGGCCTTCAGCGGCGGTCAGGCGCTCCAGGATGTGCTTTTTCTTTTCGGCGGTGAAGTTAGGGGTCGAACGGATCGACTCCAGGCGCTCCTGCAGCCAGCGCTTCTCGGCTGGGTCGGAGATGTACATGTATTCCGCACCGATCGAGCGGGTGTAGGTGTCGCGCAGCAGGTTGACCAGGTCGCGCAGGGTCGCGGTCTCTGGGCCGAAGTAGGTGTTGCTGATGTTGAAGACGGTGTCCTGGTCGGCATCGGTGAAGCCGTAGAAGGATGGCTCGAGTTCAGGGATGTTCGGACGTTCCTGGCGCTGCAGCGGGTCCAGGTTGGCCCAGCGAGAGCCCAGGTAGCGGTAGGCTGCGATCAGCTGGGTAGCGGCCACGCGCTTGCGGCCCATTTCGGCGTCGGACGATGCGACGATGGTACGCATCGGGCCAGCTTTCGCGCGTTCGGCGAAGGAGGCGATGACGGACGAGTGGATGACGTCTGGTTTAGCGCTGCCGTCGACTGCCGGCACGTTCTGCATGGCGTCGAAATACTGGCGCCAGTTGTCTGGCACGGAGCCAGGATTCTCGAGGTACGCTTCGTACAGTTCTTCTACGTACGGCGCATTCCCACCAAACAGGTAGGACGTGGACGTCTTTTGTTGCATCATTTCTTTGCTCACCTTTCTTCGCGCTTCGCGAGGAATTAGCGGGTTGTTCAAACCTTCCGCGACACGGCCTGACCGGTTAGCGGATTGCACATCAAGTTGTGGGGGAAGGGCTCTGTTGTTTCCAGATTTTCCAAAAACGGTCGCTTAGCATAGCACGTGTCATTGAACTGCAACAACTAAAACTCCGCGCCATGGCGGGCAAACCAGTCGGCCAGATAGTCCAGTAAAGCCCTTAATGCCGGCGGCATGTGCTGGCGTGATGTATAAATGGCATGCATACCCAGCGCCTGCGGTTGCCAATCCGGCAAGACCTCCACCAGCCGGCCCGCCGCGATTTCCGGCAGCACGACAAAGCGCGGCTGCATTGCAATCCCCACGCCCTGCCCCGCCGCCGCCAGCAGCGCCATCGACTCGTTCGAGGTCATGCTGCCGCTCACCGGCACCTCCACCACGCCCGCGCCGCGAGCCAGCTGCCACACGCTCTTGCCGAAATAGCTATACGCCAGGCAGTTATGCCGCGCCAGCTCCTGTGGCCCGCTGGGCGTCCCATGCTCCGCCAGATAGGCCGGCGCCGCACACAGCATCGACCGGCACTCCCCCAGCTTGCGCGCAATCTGGTTCGGCTCCAGCGCATTGGTAATCCTGATCGCCAGGTCGATCCGCTGCTCCACCAGGTTGACCGCCCGGTTATCGACCTGCAGATCGACCGTCACCTGCGGATACCGGCGCAAAAATCCCCCCAGCGCATCAGCCAGCGCCGTCTGTGCCAGAAACTGCGCGCAAGCCACCCGCAACAAACCGCGCGGCTCCCCCGCCCCCGCATCGCCCGCCGCCGGGATGGCGCCCGCAAGCGCCAGCAACTCCCGGCAGCGCGCCAATGTCACCTCCCCCGCCGCCGTCAGCCCCAGGCGCCGCGTAGTCCGGTGCAGCAAGCGCGCCCCCGCCCACTCCTCCATCTCCGCCAGATAGCGCGTCACCATGGCGCGCGACATATCCAGTGCCTCCGCCGCACCGGCCAGGCTGCCACGCTCCGCAATGGTGACAAAGACGCTCGCCGACGTGATTCGATCCATATGAACGATTTAAGCAATAAACCGTTTCAATATACCCTATTTTTCGATCATGTCAGGACACCTACACTGGCAAGCATCCATTCACCGCAAAGGACCAGCAACATGATCAAGCACACCCTCGCCGCCGCAGCCCTCGCCGCCAGTACCGCCGCCAACGCCGCCGCCCCACTCACGCTGGAAGTCTTCAACCCAGGCGAAGCCGCCATCTTCCCCGTCGCCTCCGTCCTGGTGAAGGGCAAAAAAGACGCCGTCCTGGTCGATGCCCAATTTTCCCGTGCCGAAGCCGAGAAGCTCGCCGCCCAAATCAAAGCCAGCGGCAAGCGCCTCACCACCATTTACGTCAGCCACGGCGACCCCGACTTCTACTTCGGCCTCGACGTGCTGAAAGCCGCCTTCCCCCAAGCCCGCGTGGTTGCCCGCGCCACCACCATTGCCGCAATGGAAAAGAAAGCCCAGGCCAAAGTCACCTACTGGGGTCCCATCCTGGGCGCCAACGCCCCCAAAGGCATCGTGATGCCAGAGCTGCTGGATGGCGACATCGAACTGGAAGGCCAAAAGCTGCAAATCCAGGGCCAGGGCGACCGCAGCTACGTCTGGATCCCCTCGATCAAAGCCGTGGTTGGCGGCGTAGTCCTGTTCAAAGGCCTGCACGTCTGGGTCGCCGACACCCAGACACCCGAATCCCGCGCCCAATGGCTGCACGTACTGGACGACATGTCCAAGCTGAAGCCAGTCACCGTCGTTCCCGGCCACTTCGCCCCCGGCGCCGCATTGACGCCCGACGCCATCAGCTACACCGCCGACTACCTGCGCCGCTTCGAAACCGCCACGCCAATAGCCACCAACAGCGCCGCCCTGGTCGAGACCATGAAGACCGCCTACCCATCGGCCGGCCTCGAAAGCGCCCTCCAACTGAGCGCCAAAGTCGCCAAAGGCGAACTCGCCTGGTA
>NZ_JASATG010000015.1:0-126198 GCF_038440195.1 Pseudoduganella sp. OTU4001
TGAAACCGGCGTCGCCGGCTGCCGCGGCAGCGGCTGCCGCCCGTGCTGCGATGTCCCAGCCGCCCAGCGCGGCCCCTGCCGCACCTCCTGCGCCTTCCGTGGAGGAGCAATCGCCATCCGCATCTATCGCGCCGGCCACGCCGGATCGTGTGCCAGGCACCCCAAGCATCGCATCGACCGGTGAAGACATGTCCTGGTTTGACGACGCCCCTACGCCGGAATTCAAGCCGCAGCGCAAGAAGGTCGCCCCGGAGCCCGAGCAGCCCTCCGCCGCCCAGCCGCACCGCCCGTCGGCGATGCCGCCCGCCCAGCCCGCGCCGACCGCGTACGGCACGCCCGCCGCGTCCAACGCCCCGGCCGCGCGCCCGCCGTTGCCGCCGCGCGCTGCAAGCGCCCAAGCAATTCCCGCTCCGGCTGACGCGATGCCAGCCTACGACGACATCCCGATGGACGAACCACCATCGTGGTTTGACGACGACCTGCCAGCCGCAGCCGCCGCGCCAGCGCCCGGCCAAGCATCTGGCGGCGCAGTCCAGCGCGCAGGCCAGTCGACCGACGAAGAAATCGCCGCAATGGACTGGCCAACGCTGCAAGCCGCCGTAGCCAGCTGCACCCGCTGCCAGCGCTGCGAAACCCGCCAGCAAGCCATCCCCGGCCGCGGCGACGAGCAGGCGACCTGGATCGCCCTCGACACCGCCCCCGGCCAGCTGGAAGACACCGAAGGCTACCAATTCGCCGGCGACCCCGGCTACCTGCTCGACAACATGCTGAAAGCCGTCGGCCAGACAACCGGGCAGGGCGCCTACCTCACCAGCCTGGTGAAATGCCACGCCCCGAACGCGCCGACGGCCGAAGAACTGCAAGCCTGCCGCCCCTACCTGCAGCGCGAGCTGCAACTGACGCAAGCCAAAGTGATCGTCGCCTTCGGCCACACCGCCGGCAAGGGCCTGCTGGGCGCCGCCGCGCGAGGCCGCATCATGCTGCATGGCGAAGTCCCGGTAGTGGCGACCTACCACCCGTCCGACCTGCTGAAAAAGCCGGAAGAAAAGGCCAAGGCATGGCAGGACTTGTGCCTGGCCAAAGCCGCCCATGCCGGCCGACGCTAGAACCTTCCACCGCAAGTGGGGCCACCTGACCCGGCCCCACGTCCGCGCGCTCGCGTGGCTGCTTGATTCGCCCGACCTGCTGGACCCCAATAGCCCGCACTGGCAAGGCAGGATCGCCACGCTCGGCCCCATCGGCCCCGCTGTTGCTAACTGGCTGGACGACCTTGATGCCGACCCAGCGCCGCTCGACGCCGCGCTGGGCAACCGCTTCTATTCGCGGCTAGGCCTGTACGCCGAAAAGCTGATGGCTTTCTACTTCGCCCAGCAAGGGGTATTGGCCGCGCACGGGCTGCAAGTCCGCGACGGCAAGAACGGCACCATCGGTGAATTCGACTTCCTGCTGCGGGAAGACGGCGACGCCAGCGTGCGCCACATAGAATTCGCCACCAAGTTCTACCTGCTGGATGGTGACCCCGATAGCGGCAACTACAACCACCTGGTGGGCCCCAACCTGGCCGACACCCTCGGCCTGAAGATGCGCAAGATTTTCAACGCCCAGTTGCAGCTGGCCCAGCATTCCGCTGCGCAGCAGGTGGTGCCGGCCCCGGTCAGCAGCGCGCAAGCCCTGGTAAAAGGCTGGCTGTTCTACCACGCCTCCGAAGCCGAGCCGCAAATCGAAGGCATCTCGCCCGACCACTGCCGCGGCCACTGGCGCACCCTCAGCGAACAGGCCGCCGCGCCGGGCGAGCAATTCATCGTGATGCCACGCCTGCAATGGCTGGCGCCCCTGCGCACGCCAGCCGCGCGCGACGGCGGCAGCGATGCACGCGTACCCGCCACGCCCGCGCCACTTGAAGGCGCGCCACTACGGGACCTGCTGGCGGAAAAATTCGTCAACGATCCCAGCCCGGTGCTGGTCGCAACAGTGCGGGAAGAGGGCGGCTGGCTGGAAGAAGTGGAGCGCGGCTTCGTGGTGCCGGATGACTGGCGCGCCCGGGCCCAGGCGCGCCGTGGGGAAGGGGCGTTGCCCGCCTAAATCAGTGTTTGTGCTCGCCGATCAGGCCAAGCGAATCATGCTTGCGCTGGTTCGCCAAATGCAGCTGCTGGATCGCAAACATCGAGCCCGCCACGAACAGGCCAAACAGCACAATGATGGCATTGATGCTCAGGTGCAGTTTCACCATCAGCGCATACACCGCCAGCATGGTCAGGATCGACAGGTTTTCATTGAAGTTCTGCACCGCGATCGAATGGCCCGCGCTCATCAGGACGTGGCCGCGATGCTGCAGCAGCGCATTCATCGGCACCACGAAGAAGCCCGCCAGCAAGCCCACCAGGACCAGCAGCGGATAGGCCAGGCGCACATCGTGCACAAAGATCATCAGCATCACGACGATGCCCATGGCGATACCCAGCGGGATCACCTTCAGCGAATTGCGCAGCGAAATAAAGCGCGCCGACAGCGCCGCACCCAGCGCCACGCCGATCGCGAACACCGCGATGGTGCTGGTCGCCTTATCCAGCGACATGCCGAGCGACTGCTTGGCCCATTCCAGCACGATGAACTGCAAGGTCGCGCCCGCGCCCCAGAACAGGGTGGTCACGGCCAGCGAAATCTGGCCCAGCTTGTCGCGCCACAGGATGCCGCAGCAGTTGGCGAAATCGACGACCAGGCGCAGCGGATTGCGTTCCTGGTGGTCGTAGCGCGCGCCGGTATCGGGAATGCGCAGGTTGAAAATGGTCGCCAGCAGATAGGTGAACATCACCACCATCAGCGCGGTCTCGCTGACGGTATCAATACCGGTCTCGATGCCCGGCACGTCAAAGCTGTTCAGCGCAGCCGAAACCGGGCCGCCAACCAGCGCGCCGCCCAGGGCGATACCCAGGATAACCGAGCTGACAGTCAGGCCTTCAATCCAGCCATTGGCGATCACCAGTTTTTCCGGAGGCAGTAATTCAGTCAGGATGCCGTATTTGGCCGGCGAATAAACCGCAGCGCCAAAACCGACCACCGCATAGGCGGCCAGCGGATGCACGTGATAGAAAATCAGCGCGCAACCAAAAATCTTGATCAGGTTGGAAATGAACATGACCCGCCCTTTAGGCAGGGCATCAGCAAAAGCGCCCACAAATGCTGCCAACAGCACGTAAAACAGCACAAAGGTCAGCTTCAGCAAGGGGGTTACCCAGGCTGGAGCTTGCATGGTCACCAGCAGGTCAATCGCCACGATCAGCAGAGCATTGTCTGCCAGCGACGAAAAGAACTGCGCGGCCATGATGGTATAAAAACCACGATTCATTCAGGACGCCCGATAATATTCTCGGCATGCTTTATACCATGGAAAGGAAGGTTTCCAAAGAATTCGGCCTGCAATGGTCGGCCGCAAACGGTAAAATGCTGCATTCTTTTTCTGCCAGATTTCTGCCATGCCAAGGCCAATCGTTGCCCAAATCCATCTCGCTGCAATGCAGCATAACCTGGCCCTGGCCAAAGCCTGCGCCCCGGGCGCCAAGGCCTGGGGCGTGGTGAAGGCCAATGCCTACGGCCACGGACTGGAGCGCGGCATGCGCGGCTTTGCCGCCGCCGACGGACTGGCCCTGATCGAACCGGATAACGCGGTGCGCCTGCGCGAGCTGGGCTGGACCAAGCCGATCCTGTTATTAGAGGGTTGGTTCGACTGCGCCGACTTGCTGGCAATGTCCGAACATGGTATCGAAGGCGCCGCCCATTGCGTTGAGCAGATCGAGATGCTGGAGCGCACCCCGCTGGCGCGCCCGATCAATGTGCACCTCAAGATGAATACCGGCATGAACCGCCTGGGCTTCATGCCGACCGAATTTGCGGCCGCCCACGCCCGCCTGCGCGCCATCCCGCACGTTGGCACGATCACCCTGATGACCCACTTCGCCAATGCCGACGAACTGCACCATCCGTGCATGCCGCTGGCCGAGCAGGTGCGCCGCTTCAACGAAGGCGCGGCCGGCCTGCCGGGCCCCCGCAGCCTGTGCAACTCCGCCGGCATCCTGCATATGCCGGAGCTGGGCGAGGTGCTGGCAACCGACTGGATCCGCCCCGGCATCATGCTGTACGGCGGCACCCCGGGCGGCAAGACGGCCGAGGAATTCGGCCTGAAGCCGACCATGACCCTGTCCAGCGAGCTGATTGGCGTGCAGGAAATCGGTCCTGGCGACTATGTCGGCTACGGCAGCCGTTTCAAGGCCGAGAAGACCATGCGCATCGGCGTGGTGGCGTGCGGCTATGCCGACGGCTACCCGCGCCACGCGCCGCTCGATACCCCGATCGTGGTCGATGGCGTGCGTACCCGCCTGGTCGGCCGCGTGTCGATGGACATGCTGACCGTCGACCTGACCGAGGTGCCGGACGCGCGCGTCGGCAGCAAGGTGGTGCTGTGGGGCGAAGGCATGCCGATCGACGAGGTGGCGACCGCCGCCGGCACCATCGGCTATGAATTGATGTGCGCCCTGGCGCCGCGTGTCCGCGTGGTCGAGGCGTAAGCATGGCGAAGGCAAAAACCAACTACACCTGCAGCGAGTGCGGCGGCATCAGCAGCAAATGGACCGGCCAATGCTCGTCCTGCCAGCAGTGGAACACCATGGTGGAAACCGTGGTCGAAGCCGCCGGCGCCAACCGCTTCTCGCAAGGCGCGCACCAGTCGCTGGCGCAAACCGCACCGGTACTGTCGCTGAACGATATCGAAGCGCTCGACGTGCCGCGCTTCGGCACCGGCATTGAAGAATTCGACCGCGTGCTGGGCGGCGGCCTGGTGGCCGGCGGCGTGGTGCTGATCGGCGGCGACCCCGGCATCGGCAAATCGACCCTGCTGCTGCAAGCGCTGGCCAATATGTCGCAGGTCAAGAGTGTGCTCTATGTCAGCGGCGAAGAATCCGGCGCCCAGATTGCCCTGCGCGCCAAGCGCCTGGCGGTGGATGCCAAAGAGCTCAAGCTGCAGGCCGAAATCCAGCTGGAGAAAATCCTCGGCACGCTGGCCGACCTCAAGCCGCAAGTGGCGGTGATCGACTCGATCCAGACCCTGTATTCGGACGCGCTGGCGTCGGCGCCAGGCTCGGTAGCCCAGGTGCGCGAATGCGCTGCCCAGCTGACCCGCTTCGCCAAGATGAATGGCACCACCATCATCCTGGTCGGCCACGTCACCAAGGAAGGCTCGCTGGCCGGCCCGCGCGTGCTGGAACACATCGTCGACTGCGTGCTGTATTTTGAAGGCGATAACCACTCCAGCTTCCGCCTGGTACGCGCCATCAAGAACCGCTTTGGCGCGGTGAACGAGCTGGGCGTGTTCGCCATGACCGAAAAGGGCCTGAAGGGCGTTTCGAACCCCTCGGCGCTGTTCCTGTCCTCGCACGAGAACCAGGTGCCTGGCTCCTGCGTCATGGTGACCCAGGAAGGCACCCGCCCGCTGCTGGTCGAGGTGCAGGCCCTGGTCGACACCAGCCACCTGCCTAACGCGCGCCGCCTGTCGGTCGGCCTCGAGCAAAACCGGCTGGCAATGCTGCTGGCCGTGCTGCACCGTCACGCCGGCATTGCGGCGTTCGACCAGGACGTATTCATCAACGCCGTCGGTGGCGTAAAGATCACCGAACCGGCGGCCGACCTCGCAGTCTTGATGGCGATCAATTCTTCGATGCGTAACAAGGCACTGCCGAACGGTTTCGTGGTATTTGGTGAGGTAGGCCTGGCGGGAGAGATCCGGCCGGCGCCGCGCGGCCAGGAGCGCCTGCGCGAGGCGGCCAAGCTGGGCTTCTCGATCGCCATGATCCCGAAAGCCAATGCGCCGAAGCAGGCAATTGAAGGGATGACGATTATCCCAGTAGAGCGCATTGATGATGCCTTCAATCGCTTGCGGGAGCTTCAGTAATGAAGCAAAATACGGAACTCAACATTAACCAAAAAACACCGGATTAGAAATTGTTAGTTGATTCAAGGCAAGGCGCACGCAAGATCCTGCGTGTGAGGGCAATGATTTTGATGGATGGTGGGTCGCCGATGGGCGCTCGCACCTTCGACCTCGGCTTGGCAGGCATTTCGCTGACTTCCGAACATAAAGTTAATGTAGGCGCCTCCGGTCAGGTCCTGTTTGAGATGCTGGTTGATGGAAAGCCGCAAATAGTGACCACGCGCGGCAAGGTCAACCATTGCATCTTTAGCGGCGACGAATTCAAGATCGGCTTCGTGTTCGCCCCGCTCGATAACGAAGCAGCCGGAGCGATTACCAAGTTCATGCGCTAAACTTGGTATATGAACTATGTGAGCAGCCTGCTAAGCACCATGTATGGCACCTCGCTGGGCTTGGGTAACGCCAGCACAGTCGGGACGCCAACAGCCAGCGTGTTGGCGCGGGTCGAACAGACCCTGGCGCCACAGCGCGGCGCGGCTGCCAAGCTCAACTCAAGCATCAACCTCACGCAAGCGCGCCTGTCCGGCCTCGGGCAATTGCAGGGCGCGCTGTCGGTGTTCCAGGATATTGCAGAGAGCCTGGCCGGGGCAGGGCTGAGCACACGCGCCAGCAGCTCTGCCAATGGCGTGCTGGGTGTCGCCACCACTGGCGAGGCTGAGCCAGGATCGCACACGGTCAAGGTCAGCCAGCTGGCGCAGCAGCAGATCCTCATCAGCCCCGAAGCGCAGACAGCCGATACGCCGCTGGGTACGGGCTCGCCCACCGTGATCCGCATCGGCAGCGGCAATAGCAGCAAATCCATCACCATCGACAGCCGCAACAATACGCTGCAGGGCATTGCCGATGCGCTCAAGAGTGCGGGTTTCGACGCCAGCCTGGTGCGCTCCAGCACCGGCACCGCACTGCAATTGCGCAGCGCAAGCGGCGAGGCCCAGGCGCTCGACATCAGCGTGGCGGGCGATGCGACCGTGCGCCAGCTGTTCAACAGCGCGGAGCAAGTGCAGGCCGCGCAGGACGCGCTGGTCACCGTTGACGGCAAGACCATCCGCAGCGCCGACAACAGCCTGGAATCCGCCATCAAAGGCGCGACGATCTACCTGACCGGGAAAGGCGAAACCACGGTCACCATTGCGCGCGACAATGGCCAGGTCGCCAAGAACGTGGAAGCCTTCGTCACCGGCTTCAACGCGCTGCAGGACCGCCTGGGCGCCTTGCAGAAGGGCGCACTCAAAGGCAACCAGGCATTGGGCCAGGTCAGCACCCAGCTCAGCCAACTGGTGCGCACCATCGGCGGCAATGGCGATGCGTTGGCGAATGCCGGCCTGACCGTGGACGACAATGGCCGTCTCAAGCTCGACAGCGACAAGCTCACCGCCGCCATCGCCAGCGATGCGGAAGGCGTGGCGAAGCTATTTACGAACGAGGGCAGGGGCCTCGCCGACGCGCTCGGCACGCGCCTGGAAACCCTGGGTGGTGAACGCAGTGTCGTCTCGCGTGCCCTGGCGCAGGCCGACCGCGAAGTCGACACCCTGCAAGACCGCAAGCTGAAGATGTCGCAAATGCTGACGGTGCAGGCGCAAGCGCTGGTACGTCTCTACTCGCAGGAAGAGCAGCTCGGCGGCTCATCCTCGATCCTCGACCTGTTTGCGTGATCCCAAAAAAGTGAAGGCTCCTACGGCGCAGCCCGAAGGGTAGCGCAGTGGAGCCTCGCTTCTGCAGAAGCGTGTAGCTACTCGTGGTAGCGGTCGACCAGCTTGTGATGTCCCCCGCGATATTCAGCAATGATCTCATACACAATTAATGCGATCATGCAGCCAAATATCCCCATGGTGAACAGAGCCCACATAATTACCCAGCCAGCGTTTCCGGAGGCTGCTCCCTAGAGTTGATACAATTAAACTCTAGCAGACAGACTTGCAATTACAAGCCCGACAGCAACGAAAGTCGGGGTCATGTCTGACATTCGGACATTTCGTCCAGTTGACCTCGTTTAGCTTGTACCTTTTTAGGCACGGTGGGACTGGATGGCGCGGCTGACGGTCTTTACCGATACTCCCGCAAAACTTGCAATTTGGGGCATGGTGTAGGCCAAGGAAAAGTAGGCGTGGGCCATTGCCTCTTTGGGATTGGCATAAATTTGGAAGTACACCTGCAAGGGCAGGGCGACCGCTCGCCGCTGTGTTCTTGCGATTTCTCGTATATCGCCGCAGGGGACATTGCCAGCAACGCTGGCACAGAATTCTTCATCGCCCAGAACGAGCTGGTTGCTGACATTGATTAGCGGGTTAGGCCGGTCAATTCCAGAGGCAACAAACTCGCAATACGCCTTCCGCGCCTCATGGAGGTCGTTGCCGAAGTGCGCAAGGATGGCATGCGAACTCAGCCACTTTGGCGCATCGCATAAGCCCATGGTGGCTCGATAGCTGCTCCAAAGCCAATCACTTGGCTGTGCGACGATACGGGCACGTACCGGATTCAGCTCTATATAGCGCGCCAGTTCAAGTAGATATAGTTCGCTTTGACACAGAATCGCCTTGTATCGCCCTTGGAACACGTGGCCGTCCAAGTTGTATTGGCGGTTGAAGTACTGGGCATAGATCCCATTGAGGAGGCGCATGGCGCGCGCCAAGTCACTTTCCATGGTCTCAAGCAGTATGTGAAAGTGGTTGGTCATTTGGCAGTATGCCAGGACCTCGAGGTTGTACCGCTCACAGGCCTCGCCCAGCAGGGAAAGCCAGGTCAAGCGATCGTTATCCGATCTATAGATATTGTCGCGGCGAATGCCCCGGGCAGTCAGGTGGAAAAGTGCCCCAGGCACTTGTAGGCGGAGTTGGCGGCTCATGAAGGAAGCTTATGCCGGCTTCCTTCCGCAAAGTTTGAGCTTGCTCAAGTGTAGAGGGGAATTTGTCCGAATGTCAGACATGACCCCGACTTTTATTTCATGACGAGGTCGGGCTGCATCACGGCCTTCAGGTAGAAGCTGGAGGCGTCGTCGGCTTCGCGCTGGACGAACCACCAGACGGCGCCTTTCTTCATTTCCCAGTCGCTGTCTTCGCCCATCATCAGCAGGGCGGCGGCTTGGCCTAGCGTGGGCTGGTGGCCGACTACCAGCACGGCTTCTTTCGATGAGGGCCAGTTGGCGGCTTTCAGCACGTCGCTGGGGTCGGCGCCGGGGGCGAGGTCGGGGTGGATCTTGTATTTGCGGCCCAGTCCGGCCACCGTCTGCACCGTGCGGGTGGCGGGGCTGACCAGGATGCGGCAATTCTCCGGCAGGACCGAATCGAGCCATTGCCCCATGCGGCGCGCTTGCTTATGGCCTTTGGCGGTCAGTGCGCGTTCGAGGTCGTCCAGGCCGGGCTGGCTGGGTTCGGCTTCTGCGTGGCGCCACAAGATCAGGTCCATGCTTCCTCCCGTGAGCGTGCTTCAGTCTGCCGGCAAGGCTGCCGGGGTACCGAGCGACTCCATCAGGTGCTGCTGGGCGCTATAGGGCTTTTGCTTGCCGCGTGCTTTGCGGCGGTGGTAATGCCCGTGCGAATCCAGCTCCCACGCGTTGGAGTTGTCCTTCAGGTAAGGCGTCAAACCCTCCGCAACGACCCGCCGTTTCAGTGCCCGGTCCAGTACCGGGAACGCCACTTCAATGCGGCGCAGCAGGTTGCGGTTCATCCAGTCCGCGCTGGCCAGCATCACGTCGTGGGCCAGGTCATTGCGGAAGTAATAGATGCGGCTATGTTCAAGGAAGCGGCCGATGATCGAGCGTACGCGGATATTCTCGGACAAGCCCGGCACGCCAGGCTTGAGCATGCAGGCGCCGCGTACGATCAGGTCGATCTTCACGCCATCGCGCGAGGCGGCATACAGGGCGCGGATCACCGGTTCATCGGTTAATGCATTGATTTTAGCGATAATCCGGCCCGGACGCCCGGATTTCGCGATCTTTGCCTCATTTTTGATGGCTTTGATGATCTGATCCTGCAACGCGAACGGCGCCAGCCACAGGTGGTGCATGCGCTGCGGCTTGGCCAGGCTGGTCAAATGCATGAAAACCTCGTTCACGTCGCGTCCAATCTCGGGCTGGCAGGTCAAAACGCCGAAGTCGGTATAGAACTTGGTAGTCGTTGGGTGGTAGTTGCCGGTGCCAAGGTGGGCGTAGTAGCCCAGGCCGCCTTCGTCGCGGCGGATCACCAGGGCGATCTTGGCGTGGGTTTTCAGGCCGACCACGCCGTACACCACCTGGGCGCCGGCCTGTTCCAGCTTGTCGGCCCAGTTGATATTGGCTTCTTCGTCGAAGCGTGCCATCAGCTCCACCACCACGGTCACTTCCTTGCCGCTGCGGGCCGCTGCGATCAGGGCTTCCATCAGGTCGGAGTTCATGCCGGTGCGGTACACGGTCTGCTTGATCGCCACCACGGCCGGATCGAGCGCCGCGCTGCGGATGAAATCGATCACGGTCTGGAAGCTCTGGAACGGGTGGTGCAGCAGGATGTCGTGCTTGCGGATGGTGGCGAAGATGTCGTTGTTGACAGTCTTGGCCTGCACGCCGGCCACAAACGGCGGGAAACGCAGTTCGGGGCGGCGCGCCTGCTCCACGATCTCGCCCAGGCGCACCATATTCACCGGGCCGTCGACGCGGTACAGGCGGATCTGGTCCAGGCCGAACTGGTCGAGCAGGAACTGCGACAGCTCGGGCGGGCAGTTCTTGGCTACCTCGATCCGCACCGAGCGGCCGAAGGCGCGGCCTTGCAGCTCGCCTTTCAGGGCCTGGCGCAGGTTTTTCACTTCATCTTCATCGACCCACAGGTCGGAGTCGCGGGTGACCCGGAACTGCGAGTAGGCCAGTACGTCGCGCCCAGCGAACAGCTCGGAAATATGGGCGTGGATGACGGAGGACAGCAGGCAGAACGACACGCCGCCATCTTTCGACAGGTTATCGGGCAGGCGGATCACGCGCGGCAGCACGCGCGGCGCCTTGATGATGGCGATGGCGGTGCCGCGCCCAAAGGCGTCCTTGCCGTTCAACGCGACGATGAAATTGAGGCTCTTGTTTACCACTTGCGGGAACGGGTGGGCCGGGTCGAGGCCGATCGGGGTCAGCAGTGGCCGCACTTCGCGTTCGAAATAATCCTTGACCCAGGCGCGCTGGGCCTCGTTGCGCTGGCTATGGCGCACGATGTGGATGCCCTGGGCTTTCATTTCCGGCAAGACTGCCGTGTTGAAGATTTCGTACTGGCGCTTGACCAGTTCATGACATTCGTTGCTGACCCGTTCCAGCGTGGCGGCCAGGGCAGGGTGGCTTTCCAGGTCGCCGTCGAGGGCGGCGGCGGCCAGCAGGCTGGCTACCCGGACTTCAAAGAATTCATCAAGGTTGCTGCTGACAATGCACAGGTAGCGCAGGCGCTCCAGCACAGGAATTGCGGGGTCTTCGGCCTGGGCCATCACGCGGCGGTTGAACGCCAGTTGCGACAGTTCCCGGTCGAGGAATGAAACGTGGGACTTCGTCATGCTTGTCATTTTAGCACTATTTTAGGGGTGTAATTTAGTGTAATTTGGAAATATGACAAGTTTGTGACCAAGGTCTAAACTAAATTTTGACGTGTCATAAAGCTGTCATATTGGCGTCATAGACTGCGCAGCATTCAAACCCCAACCCCTGAAAAGGACCTTTGATATGCGCATGAAACAGTTGTTGACCTCCTTCGTTGTTGGCGCTTCGGCGGCAATGGCATTCTCGACCGCTTTCGCAGCGGACATGACCGGTGCAGGCGCAACTTTCCCCTATCCGATCTACGCCAAGTGGGCTGAAGCCTACAAAGCATCCACCGGCAATGGCCTGAACTACCAGTCCATCGGTTCCGGCGCAGGTATCAAGCAGATCAAAGCCAAGACCGTCGATTTCGGCGCATCGGACAAGCCACTCGATGCTGCGGAACTGGACGCCGACGGCCTGATGCAGTTCCCGGCCATCATGGGCGGCGTGGTCACCGTGGTGAACCTGGATGGTATCGCTCCTGGCCAGCTGAAGCTGACCGGTCCAGTGGTTGCCGACATCTACCTGGGCAAGATCACCGTGTGGAACGATGCCGCCATCGCCGCCCTGAACCCGGGCGTGAAGCTGCCGGCCACCGAAATCACCGTGGTGTACCGTTCCGACGGCTCCGGCACCTCATTCCTGTTCACCGACTACCTGTCCAAAGTGAACCCTGAGTTCAAGACCAAGGTTGGCGCAGGTACCGCTCTGAAGTGGCCAACCGGCGTGGGTGGCAAGGGTAACGAAGGCGTTGCAGCCAACGTGCAGCGTATCAAGGGCGGCATCGGCTACGTTGAGTGGGCCTTCGCCAAGAAGCAGAAGATCGCGCACACCCAGCTGAAGAACAAAGACGGCCAGTGGATCCAGCCTGACGACGAAAACTTCAAGGCCGCCGCCGCCAACGCGGAATGGACCAAGACCCCGGGCTTCGGCGTGGTGCTGACCGACCAGGCTGGCAAGACTTCGTGGCCAATCACCGGCGTGTCCTTCATCCTGATGCACAAGCAGCAAGCTGACGCAGCGCGCGGCAAGGAAGTCCTGAAGTTCTTTGACTGGGCCTTCAAGAACGGCGACGCCGCCGCTGTTGAACTGGACTACGTGCCACTGCCTGACAGCGTGGTCAAGCAAGTGCAGACCTACTGGAAAGCAAGCCTGAAAGACGCTTCCGGCAAGGCTCTGTACTAATCCTTCAACCCGGGCCCTGCGCAAGCAGCGCCCGGGTTCAGGGGGCTAAGCAGGGCGGCCTTATGTGCGGGACGTCCTGGTTAGCTAACTATAAAAAAACATCATCATGAGTGCAGAAATTACCTCACCATCCACCATACAGCTATCGGACCCGGCCATGAGTGCTTCCGTAGTTGCCATGCAGTCCACCATGCGCAAGCAGCGCATCCAGGACTGGTTTTTCCACAAAATTACCCTGGTGTTCGCCCTGTCCGTGCTGCTGGTACTGGTCGGCATCATCGTATCGCTGATGATCGGCGCCTGGCCCGCTCTGAAAGAGTACGGGCCAGCTTTCGTTACGACGGTCGAATGGGACCCGGTCAATGACCAGTACGGCGCCGCCATCGCGATCGTGGGCACCCTGGTGACCTCGGCGATTGCGCTGCTGATCGCTTTCCCGATCAGCTTTGGCATTGCGCTGTTCCTGACCGAGGTATGCCCGGTCTGGCTGCGCCGCCCGCTCGGTACGGCGGTCGAACTGCTGGCCGGCGTGCCGTCGATCATTTACGGCATGTGGGGCCTGTTCGTGTTTGCCCCGCTGTTCGGCGACTACGTGCAGCCGCTGCTGAAATCGACCCTGGGCACGCTGCCCTGGATCGGCGTGCTGTTCAAAGGTCCGGCGATGGGCATGGGCGTGCTGACCGCCGGCCTGATCCTGGCCGTGATGATCATCCCGTTCATCTCCTCCGTGATGCGCGACGTATTCGAGATCGTGCCCGCGGTACTGAAGGAGTCGGCGTACGGCCTGGGCTGCACCCGCTGGGAAGTGGTGCGCAAGGTGGTGCTGCCTTACACCAAGACCGGTGTGGTGGGCGGCGTCATGCTGGGCCTGGGCCGCGCCCTGGGCGAAACCATGGCCGTGACCTTCGTGATCGGTAACGCCAACAAGCTGTCGGCATCGCTGTTCGCGCCTGGCGCCAGTATCGCTTCCACCCTGGCCAATGAATTCGCAGAAGCCACCACCGCCATGCACGTATCGTCGCTGTATGGCCTGGCGCTGATCCTGTTTGTTATTACTTTCATCGTCCTGTCTGCCGCCAAGCTGATGTTGATGGGCATGTCGCGCAAGGAAGGTGTGAAATGAATCCGGTTTATCGCAAACGTCTCTTCATGCACCGCGTCGGCATGGCCCTGTCGGTCGCCGCGATGTCGATTGGCCTGATCGCCCTGCTGTGGATCCTGGCTACGCTGCTGATCAAAGGCTTTTCCGCCATCAACCTGAATATGTTCCTGGTTGATACGCCGGCTGCCGGCACCGAAGGCGGTGGCCTGCGCAACGCCATCGTCGGCAGCCTGCTGATGGTGGGTGTGGCGACTTTCGTCTCGACCCCGATCGGCATCCTGGCCGGCACCTACCTGGCCGAATACGGCGAGGAGAGCAAACTGGCGCAGCTGACCCGCTTCGTGACCGACGTCATGCTGTCGGCGCCGTCCATCGTGATCGGCATGTTCGTGTGGGCGCTGTACGTCGACACGGCCAAGCATTTTTCCGGCTATGCCGGTTCGCTGGCGCTGGCGCTGATCGCCATCCCGGTGGTTGTGCGCACTACCGACAATATGCTGAAACTGGTGCCTAACTCGCTGCTGGAAGCGGCATACGCGCTGGGCGCACCACGCTGGAAGGTGGCGCTGACGATCCGCCTGCGCGCGGTCAAGGCCGGCGTGGTGACCGGCGTGCTGCTGGCGGTGGCCCGCATCACCGGTGAAACGGCGCCGCTGCTGTTCACCGCCCTGAATAACCAGTTCTTCAGCGCCGACATGAACCGCGCCATGGCCAGCCTGCCGGCCGTGATGAACCAGTTCGCCATGAGCCCATTCGACAACTGGCGCGACCTGGCCTGGGGCGGCGCACTGCTGGTGACCTTCAGCGTCCTGGCCCTGAATATCCTGTCGCGCACCGTGTTCGCGCAAAAAGCACCAAAATAACGAGTACTGATCATGACCCAAGCAAGCAAAATCATCGAAATCTCCGGCCTGAATTTTTACTACGGTAAGACCCGCAGCCTGCATAACGTCAACCTGGACATCCACGAGAAGAAGGTAACCGCCTTCATCGGCCCGTCCGGCTGCGGCAAATCGACCCTGCTGCGCACCCTGAACCGCATGTACGACCTGTATCCGGGCCAGCGCGCCGAAGGCTCGATCCGCTACCGCGGCAACAACATCCTGGAAGCGGGCCTGGACGTGAACATGCTGCGCGCCAAAGTCGGCATGGTGTTCCAGAAGCCGACCCCGTTCCCGATGTCGGTGTACGACAATATCGCTTTCGGCGTGCGCCTGTATGAAGATCTGTCCAAGGGCGAGATGGACGAGCGCGTGGAATGGGCCCTGAAAAAGGCCGCGCTGTGGGGCGAGGTGAAGGACAAGTTGTCCAAGAGCGGCCTGTCGCTGTCCGGCGGCCAGCAGCAGCGCCTGTGCATCGCGCGCGGCGTGGCGGTGAAGCCTGACGTCCTGCTGCTGGACGAGCCGACTTCGGCACTGGACCCGATTTCCACTTCCAAGATCGAAGAACTGATCTCCGAACTGAAAGAGGATTACACCATCGCCATCGTGACCCACAATATGCAGCAGGCCGCGCGCTGCTCCGACTACACCGCTTATATGTACCTGGGCGAGCTGGTGGAGTTCGGCGAGACCGACCAGATCTTCATGAATCCTGTGCGCAAAGAGACCCAGGACTACATCACCGGCCGCTTCGGCTAATAATAAAAGAGAGAGCAAAGATTATGATGGGCGAACATTCCTCCAAGGCTTACGACACCGAACTCGAAGGCATCCGATCCAAAGTGCTGCTGATGGGCGGCATGGTAGAAACCCAGTTCCTGGACGCGATGACCTGCTTCCGCATCGGCAATATGGAACGCGCCGAGCGCGTGATTGCCGAAGACGCCAACGTCAACCAGCTGGAAGTGCAGCTGGACGACCAGTGCAGCCACCTGATCGTGAAGCGCCAGCCGACCGCCAACGACCTGCGCACCGTGATGGCCACCATCAAGGTGATCACCGACCTGGAACGCATCGGCGACGAAGCGGCCAAGATCGCGCGTATCTCCAAGGCCCTGCATTCGCGCGGCGCGGTGACCCTGAACCACTACGAAATGGTGCGCAATATCGCCACCGCCGCCAGCGACCTGCTGCACGATGCGCTGGACGCCTTCGCCCGCAGCGACGAAAAGCAGGCGCTGGAACTGATCGCCCAGGACGCGGTGATCGACCACGAATACCGCACCATTATGCGTAACCTGATTACCTTCATGATGGAAGATCCGCGTACAATCTCGGCAGCGCTGGATACGATGTGGGTGGCCAAGGCCATCGAGCGCGTTGGCGACCACGCGAAGAATATCGCCGAATACGTGATCTACGTGGTGGAAGGCAAGGATATCCGCCACACCCGCAGCGCACCGACCGAGGCGAGCCCAGAGTAATAGATAACGATGGCATCCGACAAAACGACTGTACTGATTGTTGAAGACGAGCCGGCGATCGTCGAGCTGGTGAAGTTCTCCCTGCGCGAGGCGGGCTGGAACTGCGTGGTCGCGCAAAGCACGCAGGAGGCCTGGGAAACCATGCAGACCCGCACCCCGCAGCTGGTGCTGCTGGACTGGATGCTGCCCGACCAGAGCGGCCTGCGCCTGCTGGCGCGCATCCGCGCCGACCGCCATTTTTCGAACGTGCCGGTGATCATGCTGACCGCCAAGAGCATGGAAGAGGACAAGCTGGCAGGCCTGAACGGCGGCGCCGACGACTACATCACCAAACCGTTCTCGCCGCGCGAGCTGCTGGCCCGCGCCCGCGCGCTGCTGCGCCGCAAGAGCCCCGAGCTGGCGGAAACCCAGCTCAAGGCTGGTCCGGTGACGCTGGACCCGGTCAGCTGCACGGTGTCGATGAACGAGAACAAGATCGACATCGGCCACGCCGAGTACAAGCTGCTCAAGTTCTTCATGGCCCACCCGGAGCGCGTGTTCTCGCGCAGCCAGCTGCTGGACAAGGTGTGGGGCGACCATGTGGTGATCGAGGAGCGCACCGTGGACGTGCACGTACTGCGCCTGCGCAAGGCGCTGAAGGATGCCGAGCACCTGATCAAGACGGTGCGCAGCGTGGGTTATATGCTCACTGAGAAACCATGAATCCAAAAGTAGTGTTCTGGGTGCCGGTCGCCTTGCGGCTGGCCTTCTTGCTGGCTGGTGCTGGCCTGGTGTGGTGGTGGTTCGGCATGGCGGCCGGCGTGGTGGCGGCGTTTGCCGGCGTGCTGGCGGCCGTCTTCATCCAGCTCAAATATCTTTACCAATTGAGCGAGTGGCTGGAAAAGCCGGAATCGGGCCGCTTGCCGGATGGTTGGGGCGAGTGGACCGACATCTTCGCCCGCCTGTACCGCCTGCGCCGCGACGACGAAAAGAACCAGGCCGAATTGACCGAATGGCTGGCGCGCTTCCGCCAGGCCATGCACCTGCTGCCGGACGGCGTGGTGATCATGGACGATGTGCTGTTCCTCGAATGGTGCAACCCGGCAGCCGAAGAGCACCTGGGCCTGCAGCAGGCGCGCGACAAGGGCATGCGCGTGACCAACCTGGTACGCAGCCCGGATTTCATGGACTACCTGATCCTGGGCCGCTACGACCAGCCGCTGACCTTGAATTTCCGCGGCCGCAAGCTGGTGGTGCATATCATCCCGTTTGAAAACCGGCGCCAGATCCTGGTGACGCACGATATCACCGAGACCCAGCGCGCGGAGATGATGCGGCGCGACTTTATCGCCAACGCATCGCACGAGCTGCGTACGCCGTTGACCGTGATTGCCGGCTTCCTGGAAATCGCCGCCTCGATGGAGCTGGATGCCGAGACGCGCGCCGCGCACCTGAAGCTGATGATGGAGCAGAGCACGCGCATGCAGCACCTGATCGAGGACATGCTGACCCTGTCGCGCCTGGAATCGGTGGACCACCCGATGCGGCCGGAGCAGGTGAATATCCGCGCGCTGCTGGAACAGGTGCTGCACGAAGCGCGCGCGCTATCGGGCGGCAAGCACGAGATTTCGCTGGAAGTGCAGGGCGGCGACGTGATGGGCAATGTGGACGAGCTGCACAGCGCCTTCGGCAACCTGGCCTCGAACGCGGTGCGCTACACCCCGGCCGGCGGCGCGATTCGCCTGCGCTGGGAAGACACGCCGACCGGCGTGCAATTCCAGGTGCAGGACACCGGCATCGGCATCAGCCCCGAGCACATCTCCCGCCTGACCGAGCGCTTCTACCGCGTCGACAAGAGCCGCTCGCGCGAGACCCAGGGCACCGGCCTTGGCCTGGCCATCGTCAAGCATGTGCTGCTGCGCCACAGCGGCAAGTTGCACATTGCCTCCGAGGCAGGGCAGGGCAGCACCTTCACCGTCAGCCTGCCGAAAAGCCTGATCTCCGCACCCGCCGAGCCCGCCCAAGCCGCTTGAATGTCCACCTTGGGGTCAGGCTCTTTAGTGGACACGAGCTCTGCCGCACTCGCGGCAGAGCTCGTGTCCACTAAAGAGCCTGACCCCAAGGTGGACATTTCGCTGGTTGAGGTACAATCTGCTCGCCTTAAAAACGAGCAGATAAAACCTTTACATGCAGCTAAGACGTTTCACCCTTGCCATCCTGGCCGCCGTAGCGCTGGCCGGGTGCCAGACTACCCCTACTACCGTTACCACTGACCTGCCGCCGCCGGTGAAGTCCACCGATGTGCCGCTGGTGTCGGTCGAGCCGCCGCTGCAGCCTGTCCAGCAGCCGGTGCAGCCGCCGGCCGCGCCGCCGCAGCGCAAGGTCAAGATCGGCCTGGCCCTGGGTGGCGGGGCGGCGCGTGGGTTCGCCCATATCGGTGTGATCAAGGCGCTGGAGGCGCAGGGCATCGTGCCGGACCTGGTGGTCGGTACCAGCGCCGGTTCCGTGGTCGGCGCGCTGTACGCGGCCGGCAACAACGCCAGCTCGCTGCAGAAAATGGCCATCGATATGGACGAATCGGCCATCTCGGACTGGGCGCTGCCGCTGTTCAGCAAGTCGTCCGGCGTGCTGAAGGGCGAGGCGCTGCAGGCCTTCGTCAACAAGGCGGTCAACCACCGCACCATCGAGAAGTTGAAGATCCCGTTCGGCGCCGTGGCGTCGGACCTGAAGACCGGCCAGCCGATCCTGTTCCAACGCGGCAATACCGGCATGGCAGTGCGTGCCAGTTCGGCCGTGCCGGGCGTGTTCCAGCCGGTGAAGATCGGCGAGCATACCTATGTCGATGGCGGCCTGGTGGCCCCGGTGCCGGTGCGCTTTGCGCGTGAAATGGGCGCGGAGTTCATCATCGCGGTCAACATCTCGACCCAGGCTGAAGCCCAGGCCACCAATTCTTCGCTGGAGGTCATCATGCAGACCTTCTCCATCATGGGCCAGCGCATCAACCAGCTGGAGCTGCGCGATGCCGATATCGTGATCCAGCCGCCGCTGGGCAAGATGGCCTCCAACGATTTCAACAACCGCTCGGGCGCCATGCTGGCCGGCGAGCGGGCAACAATGGCCGTCATGGCGCAGCTGAAGCAGAAGCTGAAAGCGCGCCGCGAAACGCCGGCCCCATAAACATAACAAGGAAGAGAGACAATGATCACCAAGCCAGTGCTGTCCCTGGACGACGTCAAGAAGATCGCCGCTGCTGCGGAAGCGGAAGCCATCAAGAACAAGTGGCCGGTGTGTATCGCCATCGTTGACGACGGCGGCCATCTGCTGTGGCTGCAGCGCCTGGATGGCTGCTCGCCGCTGTCGTCCCACATCGCTCCGGGCAAGGCGCGTGTGGCAGCCCTGGGCCGCCGCGAATCCAAGGTTTATGAAGACATGATCAACGGCGGCCGTTCCTCCTTCATCGGCGTGCCGATGGTGGACGCTCCGCTGGAAGGCGGCGTGAACATCGTGGTGGATGGCCATACCGTCGGCGCGGTCGGCGTGTCCGGCGTCAAATCGAGCGAAGACGCGCAAATCGCCAAGGCAGGTATCGCTGCCCTGGGCTGACGCCTCCATGCTTGTAGTACGGGAAGGAAATTCCTAAGATACAAGCATGAAATGTGCCCCTGCCCTGCTGCTACTTTTGGCCCTGCCGTTGCGGGCAAGCGAGCTGCAGCTGTCCGTCATCGCCAATAACGTGACCCATGAGGAGGTCTGGCGCGTGGTGCAAGCTGCGGCCAGGCGTGCCGGTGTAACAGTCGTGGCGCGCATGGTGCCGGCAGAGCGTGCGCTGGCACTGGCCAACAGCGGGGTCACGGACGGCGATGCCGGCCGCATCGAGGGTCTCGACAAGCAATATCCCAACCTGGTGCGGGTGCCCGAGCCGGTTTTTTACTACGCGGCCTATGCCTTTGCCTATAACAGGCTGGAAGTGAACGCCGGCTGGGAAAGCCTGCGTGGCCATGCCATCTGCATCCGGCGCGGTATCAAGCTGTTCGAGTCGCGTACCGAGGGCATGCCGCGCCAGGTGCTGGACGATGAGGGCTCCATCCTGCGCATGCTGCGCAATGGCGGCTGCGAGGTGGCTTTGCTGGAGCCGAACAACCTGGCGGTGAAGGAGGAGATGGCGGCGCGGCCGCCCTTGTTCCAATTGCGCCCTCCACTTGAAGTCGCCCCCCTCTATATTTACTTGCACAAAAGCCATGCTGACCTGGTGCCAAGCTTTGCCGAAGCCCTGAAGCAAATGCGGCGCGACGGTGCCATACAGAACGTCCCCAGCGATTAATTGTTGCCTTATCGTCTTAATTCTTGCACCCGAGGCAATGTATTCATAGAATACTAGCAAGGGAGGAGTAATGAGACTTGCGGTCGCCTTGCTGTTTTGCCTGGTTTTCCAATCGACGCCGCTGCACGCTGAAGAGCTGCAGCTGTCCGTCATCGCGCAGCATTCCGTCAACGACCGTATCTGGCCGGCACTGGAGGCGGCTGCCAAACGCATCAATATCACCGTGGTGGCGCGCCCCATGTCCGCCGATCGCGGCGTGGTGGAGGCCAGTATGGGCCAGCTCGATGGTGCTGCCGGCCGCTCGAGCGGTGTGGAACAAAAGTTCCCCGACCTGCTGCGCGTGCCCGAACCGGTGTATCACTACGCTCCCTCCGCCTATTCCTATATGCGTCCGGATGTCAGCCGCGGCTGGGCATCCCTGCGTTCCTATTCGCTCTGCATCCGGCGCGGCCTGCAGCTGACCACGGCCCGTACGCGCGACATGGCGCGCCAGCAGCTGGCCGATGAGGTCTCGATGCTGCGCATGTTGAAAGAGGGCGGCTGCGAGGTCGCCATCATGGACCGCAATGAGCCGGCAGCGAAAGCCGTCATGGCCACCGATCCCGGCCTGGCGCAATTAAAGCCTGCGCTGGAAGAAATGCCGTTGTATATTTATCTGCATAAGCGCCACGCGGCGCTGGTGCCCAAGCTGGCCGCCGCGCTCAAGCAACTGCGGGCCGACGGCACACTCAACAAGCTCTCGGGCGAAGGGGATTAGGCATGAAAGCCCTGGCGACCTTGCTCTGTGCGCTGTTCACGGCGTCCGCGCAAGGCCAGGACCTGGTGCTCTACATCATTCCCGACACGCCGGCCCACATGGAAGCCTGGCAGATCGTGCAGTCGGCCGCCCAGCGCGCCGGCATCGGCGTTGCGCTGCGGCCTTTGCCGCCACGCCGCGGCATGGTGATGGCCAATAAGGGCGAGCTGGATGGCGCCATCGGCCGCACCATGCTGGCCGCGCGCGACTTTCCCGACCTGGTGCCGGTGCCCGAATCGATCTTCAATTACGCGCCAAGCGCCTGGTCTTACAAGCAGTTCGACGTGGCCGGCGGCTGGAACGCCTTGCGCGGCCATACGCTGTGCGTGCGCAAGGGCTATTCGCTGACGGATGTACGCACCCGCCACCTGCAGCGACAAAGCATGGACAGCGACGACTCGCTGCTGCGCATGCTGCGGCGCGGCGGCTGCGATGTGGCCATCATGGACCGCAACAACAAGGCGGGCAGGGCGGCCATGGCTGCCGACCAGGCGCTGTACCTGCTGCAGCCGCCGCTGGAGGAGGCGCCACTGTACCTGTTCCTGCACAAGCGCCATGCGGGACTTGTGGGGCGCCTGAGCGAGGCGCTCAGGCAGGTGAAACGCGAATAGCGCGGCCTTGCCGATGAGGGAAGTTTAGGTTATAATTCAAAGGTTTAGCCAATTACCATTCGACCGTAGCGCCTACCTCACACATCCATCATCATCTGACCTGCGAGCCCGGCATTGCGCCCGGTCGCCCGTGGGTTGTCTGAGTGGCGTCGCTACGGTAACTTAATCAGGAGTTGCCCTTGCCGCCATTTTTTTCTGGCCCTGCCGTTCCAGCCATCCTGGCACTAGCCGACGGAACTATTTTTAAAGGTATTTCCATTGGCGCTGCCGGTCATACGACGGGCGAAGTCGTTTTCAATACCTCCATCACCGGTTATCAGGAAATCCTGACCGATCCTAGCTACTCCCGCCAGATCGTCACCCTGACTTACCCGCATATCGGCAATTACGGTATCAATACCGAAGACGTCGAAGCTTCCAAAGTTCATGCCGCCGGCCTGATCATCCGTGACCTCCCGCTGGTCGCCTCCAATTTCCGCTCCCACCAATCGCTGTCCGATTACCTGAAGGCCGAGAACATCGTCGCCATCGCCGGTATCGACACCCGCAAGCTGACCCGCATCCTGCGCGAGAAGGGCGCCCAGGCCGGCGCCATCGTGACCGGTTCGCAGGGCAATGAGCCGTCCGAAGCGCAAGCGCTGGAACTGGCGCGCAGCTTCCCTGGCCTGGCGGGTATGGACCTGGCGAAAGTCGTGACCGCACCGGAAGTCTACGAGTGGACCGAAACCGAGTGGGAACTGGGCAAAGGCTATGGCAAGGTAGCCGATGCCAAGTTCCACGTGGTGGCCTACGACTTCGGCGTCAAACGCAACATCCTGCGCATGCTGGCGTCGCGCGGCTGCAAAGTCACCGTAGTGCCGGCGCAGACCAACGCAGCCTACGTGCTGTCGCTGAACCCGGACGGCGTGTTCCTGTCCAACGGTCCTGGCGATCCTGAGCCATGCGACTACGCGATCGAAGCGACCAAAGTCTTCATGGAAAAGAAGATCCCGGTGTTCGGCATCTGCCTGGGCCACCAGATCATGGCACTGGCTTCCGGCGCCAAGACCCTGAAGATGAAGTTCGGCCACCACGGCGCCAACCACCCGGTGCAGGACCTGGACAGCAAGAAGGTGATGATCACCTCGCAGAACCACGGCTTCGCTGTGGATGCGGACACGCTGCCGGCCAACTGCCGCGTGACCCACGTGTCGCTGTTCGATAACTCGCTGCAAGGCTTCGCCCGCACCGACGTGCCGGCATTCTGCTTCCAGGGCCACCCTGAAGCATCGCCTGGCCCAACCGACGTCGCCTACCTGTTTGACCGCTTCATCAACATGATGGAAGCCGCGGAGAAGAAATAAAAATGCCAAAACGTTCTGACATTAAAAGCATCCTGATTATTGGCGCCGGCCCGATCATCATCGGCCAGGCCTGCGAATTCGACTACTCCGGCGCGCAAGCCTGTAAAGCACTGCGCGAAGAGGGCTACAAGGTCATCCTGGTGAACTCCAACCCGGCGACCATCATGACCGACCCGGAAATGGCCGACGTGACCTACATCGAGCCGATCACCTGGCAAGTCGTGGAGCGCATCATCGCCAAGGAAAAGCCGGACGCGATCCTGCCGACCATGGGCGGCCAGACCGCGCTGAACTGCGCGCTGGACCTGCACCGCAACGGCGTGCTGGACAAGTACAAGGTTGAACTGATCGGCGCCACCCCGGAAGCCATCGACAAGGCCGAAGACCGCGCCAAGTTCAAGGCGGCGATGGACAAGATCGGCCTGGGTTCGGCCCGTTCCGGCATCGCCCACTCGATGGAAGAATCGTGGGCGGTGCAGAAGACCGTCGGTTTCCCGACCATCATCCGTCCTTCGTTCACCATGGGCGGCAGCGGCGGCGGTATCGCTTACAACGAAGAAGAATTCGAGGCGATCTGCAAACGCGGCCTGGAAGCTTCGCCAACCAACGAGCTGCTGATCGAAGAATCGCTGCTGGGCTGGAAAGAGTACGAGATGGAAGTGGTGCGCGACAAGGCGGACAACTGCATCATCGTGTGCTCGATCGAAAACCTGGACCCGATGGGCGTGCACACCGGCGACTCGATCACCGTGGCTCCTGCGCAGACCCTGACCGACAAGGAATACCAGATCATGCGCAATGCCTCGCTGGCAGTGCTGCGCGAGATCGGCGTGGACACCGGCGGCTCCAACGTGCAGTTCTCGATCAACCCGAAAGACGGCCGCATGATCGTCATCGAGATGAACCCGCGCGTGTCCCGTTCCTCGGCTCTGGCATCGAAGGCCACCGGCTTCCCGATCGCCAAGGTGGCAGCGAAACTGGCGGTGGGCTTCACCCTGGATGAACTGCGCAACGAAATCACCGGCGGCGCGACCCCGGCTTCGTTCGAACCTTCGATCGACTACGTCGTGACCAAGGTGCCGCGTTTCACCTTTGAGAAATTCCCGGCCGCCGACCACCACCTGACCACCCAGATGAAATCCGTGGGCGAAGTGATGGCAATTGGCCGCACCTTCCAGGAATCGTTCCAGAAAGCCCTGCGCGGCCTGGAAGTGGGCGTGGACGGCATGAACCAGAAGACCGTCGACCGCGAAAAGCTGGAAGAGGAACTGGGCGAGCCAGGCCCGGACCGTATCTGGTACGTGGGCGATGCGTTTGCCCAGGGCTTCACCCTGGAAGAAGTGCACAACCTGACCAAGATCGATATGTGGTTCCTGGTGCAGATCAAGGAAATCATCGACCTGGAACTGTGGCTGGACACCCAGAAGCTGGAAAACCTGGACAAGAACACCCTGTACCGCCTGAAGCAGAAGGGCTTCTCGGACCGCCGCCTGGGCTACCTGCTGCAGTGCGGCGACACCGCCGTGCGCAACAAGCGCCGCGAACTGGGCATCCGTCCGGTGTACAAGCGCGTCGACACCTGCGCCGCCGAGTTCTCGACCGACACCGCCTACATGTACTCGACTTACGATGAAGAGTGCGAGTCCAACCCGACCGACAAGAAGAAGATCATGGTGCTGGGCGGTGGCCCGAACCGTATCGGCCAGGGTATCGAATTCGACTACTGCTGCGTGCACGCCGCGCTGGCCATGCGCGAAGACGGCTACGAGACCATCATGGTCAACTGCAACCCGGAAACCGTGTCGACCGACTACGACACCTCCGACCGCCTGTACTTCGAGTCGCTGACCCTGGAAGACGTGCTGGAAATCGTCGACCTGGAAAAACCGGTGGGCGTGATCGTGCAGTACGGCGGCCAGACCCCGCTGAAGCTGGCGCTGGACCTGGAAGCCAACGGCGTGCCGATCATCGGCACCTCGCCGGACATGATCGACGCCGCGGAAGACCGCGAGCGCTTCCAGAAGCTGCTGCAGGACCTGGGCCTGCGCCAGCCGCCTAACCGCACCGCGCGCACCGAAGAAGAAGCGCTGGCGCTGGCACAAGAAATCGGCTACCCGCTGGTAGTGCGTCCTTCCTACGTGCTGGGCGGCCGTGCGATGGAAATCGTGCACGAGCAGCGCGACCTGGAGCGCTATATGCGCGAAGCGGTCAAGGTGTCGAACGACTCCCCAGTGCTGCTGGACCGCTTCCTGAACGATGCCATCGAGTGCGACGTCGACTGCATCTCCGACGGCGACACCACCTTCATCGGCGGCGTGATGGAACACATTGAGCAAGCCGGCGTGCACTCGGGCGACTCGGCCTGCTCGCTGCCGCCTTACTCGCTGTCGCAGGAAACCATCGATGAACTGAAGCGCCAGACCTCGCTGATGGCCAAGGGCCTGAACGTGGTCGGCCTGATGAACGTGCAGTTCGCGATCCAGAAGCAGGAAGGCAAGGACGTGGTCTACGTGCTGGAAGTGAACCCGCGCGCTTCGCGTACCGTGCCATACGTGTCCAAAGCGACCGGCCTGCAGCTGGCCAAGATCGCCGCACGCTGCATGGTCGGCCAGAAGCTGGCGGAGCAGGGCATCACCAAGGAAGTCGTGCCGCCTTACTACAGCGTCAAGGAAGCCGTGTTCCCGTTCGTGAAATTCCCTGGCGTGGACACCATCCTGGGCCCGGAGATGAAATCGACCGGTGAAGTAATGGGCGTTGGCACCACCTTCGCGGAAGCCTTCGTGAAGTCGCAGCTGGGCGCCGGCGTCAAGCTGCCGAAGTCGGGCAAGGTCTTCCTGTCGGTGAAAGCGTCGGACAAGCCGCGCGCCGTGAAAGTGGCGAAGGACCTGGTCGATGCGGGCTTCAGCCTGTGCGCCACCAAGGGCACCGCAGCGGTGATCGCCGCCGCCGGCATTCCTGTCACCGCGGTGAACAAGATGTCCGAAGGCCGTCCGCACGTGGTCGACATGATCAAGAACCACGAAATCGTCCTGGTGATCAACACCGTGGAAGAGAAACGTACCGCGATCAACGACTCCCGCAACATCCGTACCTCGTCGCTGGCGGCCCGCGTGACCACCTACACCACCATCGCCGGTGCGGAAGCGGCCGTTGCAGGTATCCGTCATCTGGACGAATTGCGTGTGTACGATTTACAAGGCCTGCATAAGTCTTTAAACTAGGCCTGAGTAAATAACCACAGAGCCCGCGCTGAAGCATGGCGCGGGCTCTGTGCTTTTTAGCAATTTGATAAGAGACTTAAGATGAATTCCGTTCCACTGACCAAATTTGGCGCCGAACTGCTGAAGGAAGAACTGCACCAGCTCAAAACCAAGGAGCGCCGCATCGTTATCGACGCCATTGCCGAAGCCCGTTCGCATGGCGACCTGTCCGAAAACGCTGAATACGACGCCGCCAAGGAGCGCCAGGCCTTTGTGGAAGGCCGTATCGCCGAACTGGAAGGCAAACTGAGCTCCGCCCAGATCGTCGACCCGACCACCCTGGACGCGGAAGGCCGCGTGGTGTTCGCCTCCACCGTCGACCTGGAAGACCTGGAATCCGGCCAGAAGGTGAGCTACCAGATCGTCGGCACCGATGAAGCCGACCTGAAAATGAGCAAAGTCTCCGTCACTTCGCCAATCGCCCGCGCCCTGATCGGCAAATACGCCGGCGACGTGGTCGAAGTGCAGGCCCCATCCGGCCCGCGCGAATACGAAATTCTCGAAGTCCGCTACGTTTGATGGCTCTCGCTAAGGTGCGCCTGCTGGTTGCCGCCCTATGGGCGGGCAGCCTGTGGGCGGTCGGCTACCTGGTGGCGCCGACCCTGTTTGCCACGCTGGACCGCCAGCTGGCCGGCCAGATCGCCGGCAGCATGTTCCATTCGATGGCTTTGCTGTCGCTGGGCTGCGGTGCGGCGATGGGCGTGCTGCTGTTCTTCGGCACCCGCGACTGGACGCCGAAGCGCCGCCGCTCGGTGCTGCTGATCGTGGTGGCGATGGTGATGTGCACGGTGGCCAGTCACTTCGGCCTGCAGCCGATGATGGCGGCGGCCAAGGCGGCCAATGACGGCAGCTTCGGCAAGCTGCATGGGATTTCGAGCACCATCTACCTGGTGCAAAGCCTGCTGGCAGGCTGGCTGCTCTGGAAGCAGGCATAAAAAAAAGGGGACGTACCCCTTTTTTTTATTAGGCCATCGACTTCTTGGTGCCGACTTTCTTCTTGACCCGCTTGATGGTGCCGCCGGCGGTAACGCGTTCATTACCCTTCAGCAGTACCTTGCTCACGGAAGGCTTCTTAGTGCCGGAAGCGCTTGGCTTGACGATGGTCACCATGCGCATGCCCTTGCCAGCCTTGCCGGAGGAGGTCTTCTCGGCTTCGACTTTCGGGCGGTACAGCACCAGCAGCTTGCCGATGTGCTGAACCGGCGCGGCGCCAGTCTTCTCGCAGATGGTTTCGTACATTTCGATGCGGGCTTCGCGGTCATCGCCGAAAACGCGCACCTTGATCAGGCCGTGGGAGTCCAGGCCCAGCTCGATCTCCTTCATGACGGAAGGGGTCAGGCCGGATTCGCCAACCATGACGATAGGTTTCAGGCCATGGGCTTCGGCGCGCAGGACACTGCGTTCGGCAGGAGTAAGGTTCAGCATAGTTATTTTTGGATAGGTTCTCTTAAAGGCAGTATTCTACGCTAATGGCAAAGAACAAAATAAACAAAAACTGGTTGCACGACCATATTAACGATCCTTACGTGAAGGCGGCCCAGAAGGATGGCTACCGCGCGCGTGCAGCCTACAAGCTGAAAGAGATCGACGAAGACGAAAAACTGGTCAAGCCCGGCCAGGTGATCGTCGACCTGGGCTGCACCCCTGGCTCCTGGGGCCAATACGTGCGCCGCAAGCTGGCGGGCAAGGAAGACGGCGGCATCAACGGCACCATGATCGGCCTGGATATCCTGCCGATGGAGCCGATCGCCGACATGCACTTCATCCAGGGCGATTTCCGCGAAAACGAAGTGCTCGACCAGCTGGCCGAAGTGCTGCAAGGCCGGAAAGCGGACCTTGTATTGTCCGATATGGCGCCCAACCTGTCCGGTATTGCGGTGGCCGATGCCGCGCGCATGGAAGATCTTATTGATATCGCCATTGATTTCAGCCAGCACCATATGAAACCGGGTGGGGCGCTGCTGGTGAAATGTTTCAAGGATATGGGTTTTAGCCAGATCGTCGAGAAATTCCGCCGCGAATTCAAGACCGTAACGCAGAAAAAGCCCAAAGCCAGCCGCGATAAATCCTCTGAAATCTTCCTTCTGGGCCGCGGACTTAAGAATCCAGTCGAATAATTGTCAATTTGACCCTTGTTTTAGCTGGAAAAACCCACATATGCGGCGCAGGAGTATGCACCATTGGGCCGGTTTGTAGCACGGCCCGGGTTTAACGAGTAAAATCGGATTTCTGCTACAGGTAACTGGTGCGCCCCCGCATCCAAGGAGTTTTCGTGAATAACATGTTTTCTAAATCGGCTATTTGGGTTGTTGTGGCCCTGCTGTTATTTATGCTGTTTAAGCAATTCGACAGCCACAGCATCGCCGGCGGCGCCAAGCCTATCGCTTATTCCGATCTGCTGGATGAGGTCAAAGCGAAGCGCGTCAAGGATGTCCTGATTGAAGGGCAGACGATTACTGCCACCCGTATTGACGATTCCAAAGTCCGCACCACCTCCACCTTCCTGGACCGCGGCCTGATTGGCGACCTGCGCGACAACGGCGTGCGCTTCGACGTGAAGCCGCCGGAAGAGCCAGGCATCCTGCAACAGGTCTTCGTGTCGTGGTTCCCGATGCTGCTGCTGATCGGCGTGTGGATCTTCTTCATGCGCCAGATGCAGGGCGGCGGCAAGGGCGGCGCCTTCTCCTTCGGCAAATCGAAGGCGCGCATGCTGGACGAAACCAATAACACCGTGACCTTCGCCGACGTGGCGGGTTGCGACGAAGCCAAAGAGGAAGTGACCGAGATCGTCGACTTCCTGAAAGACCCGACCAAGTTCCAGAAGCTGGGCGGCCGTATTCCGCGCGGCGTGCTGATGGTGGGTCCTCCAGGTACCGGTAAGACCCTGCTGGCACGCGCCATTGCAGGCGAAGCCAAGGTGCCGTTCTTCTCGATTTCCGGTTCGGACTTCGTTGAAATGTTCGTCGGCGTGGGTGCATCCCGCGTGCGCGACATGTTCGAGAACGCCAAGAAGCATTCGCCTTGCATCATCTTCATCGACGAGATCGACGCGGTCGGCCGTCATCGTGGCGCCGGCATGGGCGGCGGCAACGACGAACGCGAACAGACCCTGAACCAGCTGCTGGTCGAGATGGACGGCTTCGAAGCCTCCTCCGGCGTGATCGTGATTGCCGCGACCAACCGTGCCGACGTGCTGGACAAGGCGCTGCTGCGTCCGGGCCGTTTCGACCGCCAGGTCTCGGTGGGCCTGCCGGATATCCGCGGACGCGAACAGATCCTGAACGTGCATATGCGCAAGGTGCCGATCAGCACCGACGTGAAGGCCGACATCCTGGCCCGCGGCACCCCAGGCTTCTCCGGCGCCGACCTGGCCAACCTGGTCAACGAAGCCGCACTGTTTGCCGCGCGCCGCAACAAGCGCCTGGTGGACATGATCGACTTCGAAGATGCGAAGGACAAGATCTTCATGGGCCCGGAACGCAAGTCCATGGTGATCCGCGAAGAAGAGCGCCGCAATACCGCTTACCACGAGTCCGGCCACGCC
Source organism: Pseudoduganella sp. OTU4001 (assembly GCF_038440195.1). Lineage (NCBI taxonomy): Bacteria > Pseudomonadati > Pseudomonadota > Betaproteobacteria > Burkholderiales > Oxalobacteraceae > Pseudoduganella > Pseudoduganella sp. OTU4001. The sequence continues at coordinate 30,011 of NZ_JASATG010000015.1, forward strand.
GTGGTGGCCAAGCTGCTGCCGAAGGCTGACCCGGTCCACAAAGTGACCATCATGCCGCGCGGCTGGGCCCTGGGCCTGACCTGGCAGCTGCCTGAGCACGACAATATTTCGGGCTACAAGGACAAGATGCTGGAAGAGATTTCCATCCTGTTCGGCGGCCGTATCGCGGAAGAGATTTTCGTCGGCCAGATGTCGACCGGCGCCTCCAACGACTTCGCCCGCGCCACCAAGCTGGCGCGCGCCATGGTCACCAAGTACGGCATGTCCGACGCGCTGGGCGTGATGGTATACGAAGACAGCCAGAACGACGGCTGGCTGGGCGGCGCCAACAAGACCATCTCGGAAGCGACCCAGCAGAAGGTGGACGCGGAAATCCGCACCATCCTGGACACCCAGTACGCGCTGGCGCGCAAGCTGCTGGAAGAGAACCGCGAAAAGGTCGAAGTGATGACCAAGGCCCTGCTGGAATGGGAAACCATCGATGCCGACCAGGTGAACGACATCATGGCTGGCCAGGAGCCGCGCCCACCGAAGGCCGGCACCACCATCCGCAAACAGCCAGGCAGCGACGGCTCCGGTTCCAACCCGAACCCGAACGCCACCGCTCCAGCTTAATCGCCTGCAAAAAGGGGACGTAACACATTTAAATGTGTTACGTCCCCTTTTTTACGCCCATCAACTATGCCTCAACACAAGTTCGGACGATTCAATTTCCCCACCAGTCGCGCGCTGGTGATGGGCATCCTGAACGCCACCCCTGACTCCTTCAGCGACGGCGGCCAGTTCGCCGCGCTGGACTACGCGATCACCCATGCCGAGCAGATGATCCGCGACGGCGCCGACATCATCGACATCGGCGGCGAGAGCAGCCGCCCCGGCGCGCCGCCGGTATCCCTGGACGAAGAGCTGCGCCGCGTCATGCCGGTGATCTTCGCCCTGCGCGACTGCGGCAAAGCGATCAGCGTCGACACCTACAAACCGGAAGTCATGCGCGAAGCGGTACTGGCCGGCGTCGACATGATCAACGACATCAACGGCTTCCGTGCCCCCGGCGCCATCGAAGCCGTGAAAGACAGCGATTGTGCGTTGTGCGTAATGCACATGCTTAACAATCCAACAACAATGCAGTCCCAGCCAGAGTACAATGACGTGGTGCGCGAGGTAACAGATTTCCTGGCCGAACGCATCGCCGTCCTGACAGCGGCCGGCATCGACAAAGAGCGTTTATGGATCGACCCTGGCTTCGGCTTTGGGAAAACGGTTGAACACAATTACGCGCTGCTGAAAGCAGGTAAGCAGATGGTGGCCGAGCTCGGCGTGCCGCTGCTGGCCGGCCTGTCGCGCAAGTCGATGATCGGCGCCGTCACCGGCAAACCAGTAGAGCAGCGCCTGGCCGGCAGTATCGGCGGCGCTTTGGCAGCAGTCGCGCATGGCGCCCAGATCGTTCGGGTGCACGATGTAGCGGAGACCGTGGACGCACTCAAGGTGTGGCAGGCGGCTCATTAAAAACGAGGAAGAAGACACAATATGGCACGCAAATATTTCGGTACTGATGGTGTACGTGGACTGGTAGGCCAGGCGCCGATCACCCCCGATTTCGTCATGCGCCTCGGCTATGCCGCAGGCAAGGTGCTGGCCAAGGCGGCCACGGTGGGCACGACCCGCCCGACAGTCCTGATCGGCAAGGACACCCGTATCTCCGGCTATATGCTGGAAGCGGCGCTGGAAGCCGGCTTTGCCGCCGCCGGCGTCGACGTGATGCTGGCAGGCCCAATGCCGACTCCGGCCATCGCCTACCTGACACGCGCGCTGCGCCTGCAGGCCGGGGTGGTGATCTCGGCATCGCACAACCCGTTCCAGGACAATGGCATCAAATTCTTCTCCGACCAGGGCACCAAGCTGCCGGACGCGGTTGAGCTCGACATCGAAGCCATGCTCGACCTGCCGATGGACTGCGTCGCACCGGAGAAACTGGGCCGCGCCAAGCGCCTGGAAGACGCGCAAGGCCGCTATATCGAATTCTGCAAGAGCACCTTCCCGAACGAACTGGACCTGCGCGGCCTGAAGATCGTGGTCGACTGCGCCCACGGCGCCGCCTACAACATCGCCCCACACGTGTTCCACGAGCTGGGCGCGGAAGTGGTCGCCATCGGCAACAAACCGACCGGCCTCAACATCAATGACGGCGTCGGCGCCACCGCACCGAAGGCCATGTCCGCCGCCGTGCTGGAGCACAAGGCTGACCTCGGCATCGCCCTGGATGGCGACGCCGACCGCCTGATCATGTGCGACGCCGCCGGCCGCCTCTACAACGGCGACGAGCTGCTGTACGTGATGGTGATGGACCGCATGGCCAATGGCGGCGTGGCTGGCGCCGTCGGCACCCTGATGACCAATATGGCGGTGGAAGTCGCGCTGAAGCAGAAGGGCGTCGGCTTCGCCCGTGCCAAGGTGGGCGACCGCTACGTGCTGGAAGTGATGCAGGAAAAAGGCTGGATCCTGGGCGGCGAGGGCAGCGGCCACCTGCTGGCACTCGACAAGCACAGTACCGGCGACGGCATCATTTCCGCGCTGCAAGTGCTGTCCGCGCTCAAGCGCAACGGCAAGACCCTGGCCCAGATCGCCGGCGAGGTCACCCTGTTCCCGCAGACCCTGATCAATGTGCGCGTGCCAGCCGGCTTCGACTGGCAGAAGAACGCCGCCATGGTGGCCGAAAAAGAAAAGGTGGAAGCCGAGCTGGGCGACACCGGCCGCGTGCTGATCCGCGCCTCCGGCACCGAGCCGCTGATCCGCGTCATGGTGGAAGCGCGCGACGCCGACAAGGCCCAGAGCATGGCGCGCCGCATTGCCGACAAAGTCGAAACTGCACTGGCTGCATAAAAGTTGCCTGTGTGACATTGACGGCCCTGGCCTCGCCGGGGTATTATTCGTTTATCGGAGTGTAGCGCAGCCCGGTAGCGCACCTGCTTTGGGAGCAGGGGGTCCAAGGTTCGAATCCTTGTACTCCGACCATGAATTACCTAGAGCGGGTTGTCCTCGGACAACCCGCTTTTCATTTTGCGGTCCAGTTTTTTTATTGGACCCGCGTCTCTGCCCTTAGCTCAGTTGGATAGAGCATCGGCCTTCTAAGCCGAGGGTCACAGGTTCGATTCCTGTAGGGCAGGCCATCATTTGCGGCGGCGCGAGCCCGCAAGAGCCAGCAAACCCAAACCCATCAATGCAAACGTGCCCGGCAGGGGAATCTCATTGCCTGGAGTGGCTTTGTCCGGCTGCGATGGCAGGCCGGTGACGACCGAGCCAACGTCCAGCTGGATATTGTTGCGGGCCATGAAGGTGCCGCCGATGGTGGAGTTCTGGTTGAAGTGCAGGTTGCTGTTGGCGCCGGAGCCGAACAGGGTGCCATACCATTCGCCGTTGATGCCCAGGTCGTAGTTGCCGAGGGTTTCGGTGTAGATGCTGCTGGCGCTGCCATTGATGGTTTCGAATTCGAAGTTCTGGCCGATGCTGACGTTGTTCTTGATGTAGAGGTTGATCGCGCCGCCCGCCAGGTCGAAGATCAGCTTGCCGTCGCCGCCGATCTCCAGCGAATCAAAATAGTAGCTGCCGGCGCTCAGCGTCAGGGTCGAATCGAAGCCAAGATTGATCTTGCCGTACTGGCCTTTGCCAAGCGCGCCGGTCTGGCTGGCGTTGAGCTGGAAGAGGGTGGTGCCGGCGCTGAAGGCGGTCGCGCCGGGCAGCACGTCCAGCGCCGGGCCGGAAACAGGGCCAACGATATCCGACACGTAGCTGGAGCCCCAGTTGGCAGTCAGCTTGGTGCCGGTATTGTGGTGGACGTTGCCAACCACCGAGCCCTGTTCCAGCGTCACGGCGACGTTGTCGGTAGTGCTGGTGCTGACTTTGCCGGTGGCGGTCGACTGGTACTTCATGTGCACCTTGCCGGCCGATTCAATATTTCCGTTCACCACAGCGGCTTGTTCTATATTGACCGCGCCATTTGCCTGGACATTGCCTTTGACGGTAGATTGGTATTTTGCGTTGACGATGCCGCCTGCCTCGACGTTGCCGGTGACCCTGGTGCCCTGCTCAAGATTGACGTTGTTGCCGGCGAACAGCGTGTATGGACCGGCGCTGGCGTAGACTGGCGCAGCGATCAAGAGGGCGGCGGCAAATAGTTTCATTATAATCAACATAAATTATTTATAGACAATTATACATAACTGAAGTCAACGTGCGCGCCAAGCCATGAGGAATTTATTGCCGGAGTTGATTGCCTTGCCTATATTGCCGCTGCTGCTGGTGCAGGGACGCCGTACGCGGGCGCGGACGCCGCGATTGCCGGAGGCGGCCGGCGAGCGGCACGGCGTTGTCGGGGGCCGCGCCGAATCCACGTCGCTGCGGGTGCTTGGCGTAGGCGAGTCGCCGGTAGCGGGTGTTGGCGTGTCGCGCCAGGACGAGGCGATCACGGCGCAATTTGCCCAGCAACTGGCGGCCCGCACCGGCCATCCCGTGCACTGGCGCGCCAGCGGCCGTAATGGCGCAACGGTGCGCGATGCGTTGGCCGAGCTTGTGGCGCAGGTTCCGCAGGAGCAGGTCGATGTGCTGCTGGTGGCATTTGGTGTGAATGATTCAGTGGCTTTCCGGCGCGTAGGCGAGTGGCAGCAAGACGTCCTGGCGCTTGCGGAGCAGCTGCGCCAGCGCTGCCAGCCGCGCATGGTGCTGGTATCCGGCGTGCCGCCCATGCAGGAATTCCCGACGCTACCGCACCCGCTGCGCTGGGTGATGGGCCTGAAAGCGGCTGCGCTGGACCGCGGCTTGCACGCTTTGGCGCGGCAGCACGGCTGGCTGCATCACGTGCCCATCGTGCTCGACACCCGCAATGACGCCACGCTGACGGCGGAAGACGGTTATCATCCATCCGCCCACGGCTGCCGTGTCTGGGCTGGCCTGCTGGCCGACGCTTACCTGGAACTCAAAAAATGAAATTACTGCTGGTTGGATCCAGCGGCCTGGTTGGCCGCGAAGTGCTACGCATGGCGCTGGAGTCGCCGCAAGTCAGCGCGGTGGTGGCGCCCACTCGCCGCCGCCTGCAGCCGCACCCCAAACTGACCGCGCCGGTTGTCGACTTCGACCGATTGCCAGGGCTGGAGCCGTGGTGGCATGCCGACGCGGTGATCTGCACCCTGGGCACGACCATCAAAGTCGCGGGTTCGAAGGAAGCATTCCGCTCCGTCGATTACGGCTACCCGATGGCTGTCGCCCGGCTCGCGCGCCAGCACGGCACGCCAACCTTCGTATTGAATTCCGCGCTGGGTGCGGATGCCGGTTCCAGCATTTTCTACAACCGCGTGAAAGGGGAAGTGGAGCACGGCCTGCGTTCGCTGGGCTTCCCTACGCTGGTGATTGCGCGCCCTGGTTTGATCGGCGGCGCGCGCGAGGAATTCCGGCTGGGCGAGAAAATCATGGTGCCGATCCTGGGCGCGCTCGGCCCGTTCCTGCCGCGCGCCTGGCGCATCAATCCGGCTGAAAACATCGCCCGCGCTATGCTCGACGCCGCGTTGAACCCGCAGCCGGGTGAGCACATCGTCAGCTCGGACCAGCTTACTTCATGATGCCCAGCAGGCTGCTGTAATCATCGGTCCAGGGCCGGATGTCCGGCGCCGGCGGCAGCTGGCGAAGGCTGGCAAAGCGCCCCAGTTGCTCGCGCGGACCGACCAGCACCCAGGTTGAGGCCTTCAAACTCTTGGCATCGTCGGAGCGGTTGGTGGCGAGGAAGGCAGTGCGCTGCCAGGCACTGGCGGAGAGTTGCACGATCGGCACCAGATCGAGGTAGCGGTTCGAGACGTGCACGGCCAGCACCCCATCGGGCTTCAAATGGCGGAAATAGATGGCGAAGGCTTCGCGCGTCAGCAAGTGCACCGGCACCGCGTCGCCGGAAAAAGCGTCAACCGCCAGCACGTCGAACAGTTGTGGCGCCTCGGACTCCAGCACCAGACGCGCGTCGCCCAGCACGACTTCCTTATGCGCCGGGCAGTCGCTCAGGAAGCTGAAATGTTCGGTGGCAAACTGCTGCACCAGCGGGTTGATTTCGTAGAAGCGGTAGACATCGCCGGGCCGGCAATACGCCGCCATTGTGCCGATGCCCAGGCCAATTATGCCCACATGCTGCGAGTCGCCATGCCGGCTGGCGGCGATGCCAAGTCCGGCGCCGCCCTGGCTGCCGAAATAGGTTGTCGGCCAGCGGCGGCGCTCCGGCGCCAGCAGCTGTCGGCCATGGATGATGACGCCGTGCGTGAGCTGGCGGACCTGCTCGTTGCCGGTGCCGGCTTCCTTGACCTTGACGGTGCCGTAGAAGTTGCGGGCTTTGATGGTTGGCGTGGCGGGCCAGATGGCATTTGCCGCCCACATCACGCCCAGCAGGGTGGTGGAAAATACCGTGACCTTGATGCGGCTCGCGCGTAGCAGCTTTTCCTGTGGGCGGTACTGGCAGGCGGCGCCCACCAGGCATACCGCTGCGATGCAGGAGAGCGTGAGTTCGTATTCGTCATTGAAGATGCGCGGCGCCAGCAGGCCGGTGAAGACGCCGCCGCAGGCGCCGCCCAGGGCGATCATCAGGTAGTAGGCGGTGAGGTGCTGCGGTGGTGGTTTCAGGCGGGCTAGCTCGCCGTGGCAGGCCATGCAATAGACGAAAATTGCCAGGCAGAACAGAAGCGTAGGCCAGATGATCCCGGAGGGCATCACGCTGGGATAAGTGCTGCCGGCGATGATGACAGGCGTCAGCACGGCCATCATCGGCAGGAAGAGCCAGCGCCGATACCAGCGGGCGCTTTCGAAGCAGAGAATGAAGGTCAGCAGGTAAAGGGTGAGCGGCAGCACCCAGAGCAGGGGAACCGGGGCGATATTGGCCGTCAGGTGGCTGGTGGCGGACATCAACACCACGGTCGGCACGGCGGCCAGCCCGCACCAGGCCAGCATATCGGTCGTCGTGGGCCTGACGACGTTGCCGCGTTCAGCCGGCATCGGGGTGCGGCCGCGCCCATTCAGCGCTAACGCCGCGCAAAATACGGCAAACAGCACGAACCCCGCCGACCAGATGGTCGACATTTCGCTGACGGTAAAGTTCGGCTCAAACAGCAGCGGATAGCTGAGCAGGCCGAGCAGCGAGGCCAAGTTGGACAGGGCGAACAGTCGGTACGGCACACTGCCGGGCCGTTCCTGGGCAAACCAGTGCTGGACGAGCGGCCCGGTAGTCGAAAGCAGGAAGTAAGGCAGGCCGACCGTTACGCAGAGCAAGCCAAGCAGCAACAGGGCTGGGTCATCGCCGGCGCCGGGTTTCCATGTGCTGTCGGGAATGATCGGCAGCATCAGGACGGCGGCTAGCAGCAAGCAGGCATGTAGCCAGGCCTGGCGGCGCGGCGCGAGGTAGCGGCTGCTTAAATGGGAATACAGGTAGCCCAGCAGGAGCGTGAGCTGGAAAAACAGCATGCAGACGGTCCATGCTGCTGCCGAGCCGCCAAACCAGGGCAGCACCATCTTGCCAATGATCGGCTGGACCTGGAACAGCAGAAAGGCGCCGAGGAAGATGGTGCCTGCATAAAGGATGAGCATGAGAAATATTAACCCGCAAAACCGCGCCCATCCCACTTCAGTAGCCTAAATCCAACATTGTTCTTTAGCTAAGGATGAGTCCTGCAGCCAGGGTCAGCATGACTGCTCCGGTCAGCCCTTCGATGCATTTCCATGCCAGCGGGCGGCCAAATACTCCAGCCAGCCGGGTGGCGCCAAAGCCCAGCGCGGTAAACCAGAGCAGGGAGGCGGTCATGGCGCCGGCCGAAAAGCCCAGGCGCTGGCCGTCCGGATAGCTGCCGCCGACCGAACCCAGCAGGACCACCGTATCCAGGTAGACATGCGGATTCAGCAGCGATAGGGCGACCACGCTGGCCAGCGCCTGGCGGGCGTCCGGCGTTGGCGCCGCCGCGTCAATGGCCAGTGACTTGGGCGTCAGCATCGATCGCCAGCTGCGCAATCCGTACCACAGCAGGAAAGCGGCGCCGCCCCAGCGCGCGGCGGCCAGCAGGAGCGGCGAACCCTGGATCATGGCGCCGGCGCCCGCCACGCCGAGCGCAATCAATATCACATCGATAACAATGCAGGCGGCCACCGTCAGCGCGACATGCTGGCGTTTAATGCCCATCCGCAGCACGTGCGCATTTTGCGCTCCGATTGCCATGATCAGGCTGGCACCCAGCCCTAATCCATTCACATAACTTTGCATTTTCCGCTCCCGTTGGTAGAGCCCAGATTCTGCCGGGGCTCGCCCGCAAAATGAAGCTGGATTAATATGATTCAATCTTCGTAAATTTCGCTAAAGGAGCGCTGCGCATGATTCCGGACCCAAAACAGGGGGAAGCGCTGTTGGCGGTGATCGATTCCGGCAGTTTTGAGGCGGCCGCGACGGCGCTGCATCTGACGCCCTCGGCGGTGTCGCAGCGGGTCAGCGGGCTGGAAGTGGCGCTGGGCACGCCCGTGCTGATACGCAGCCGGCCAATAAGGCTAACCAGTGCCGGCCAGCACCTGGTGCAATATCTGCGCCGCACGCGCTTAATGGAGCAGGAATTCCTGGCCGAATTAAAGGAAACGGAAGCGGCACCGCCGCGCATTGCGGTGGCGGTAAATAACGATACCTTGGGAACCTGGTTCCTGCCCGAGTTGAGCGGGTTCCTGAACCGCGAGAATATCCTGCTCGAAATAATCCTGGACGACCAGGACCATACTTACGCGCTATTTGAAAAGGGTCTGGTATTGGCCGGAGTATCAAGCGAGCCTGAACCCACGCGCGGTTGCCGTTCGCAGCATTTAGGCTATATGCGTTACCGCTTAATGGCGCGGCCCGAATTTGCGGCGCGCTGGTTCCCGGATGGTTTAAACCGTGAGGCGGCCCGCAAAGCGCCTGTCATGTTTTTCGACCGTAAAGACTCGCTGCAGAAAATCTTTATCGAGCGCGAGCTGGGTTTGCCGCTCGGCGCTTATCCGATCCAATATGTGCCGGCCAGCGATCCTTTTGTCGAGTCGATTCGGCTGGGAATGGGTTATGGCATGCTGCCGCGCCAGCAATATAAGTCGATGCTGGAATCGGGCGAATTGGTGGATTTGGCGCCGGGTAAATATCTGGATGTCCAATTGTATTGGCATTATTGGCGAATTCAATCGCCAAGACTGGTAATGCTCACTGAGGAGGTGCTTGCAGCTGCTGGGCGGGCGCTGGACCGCTAGACTGGCTGTTGGCGTGAACGCGCCAATAGTTGGCACGATTGGGGCGGGAAAAAGCCCGCGCGCGGCGGGCTTCCGTGGGGTCTGCGATTAATACATGTAGAACATGCGCTGCAGTTCTTTGGTATTGCTGGTTTTAGTCATGCCCAGCATCAGCAGAATACGGGCTTTTTGCGGGTTCAGGGTATCGGAAACCACGAAGTCCAATTCATCGTCATTGGCTTCGCCATTACGGGCGAGAATGCCTTGGCCTACACGGCTGGAACGGACGATAATTGTGCCGTTTTTGCGCGCCGCGACCAGATCCGGTTTTACTTTTGCGGCCAGGCTGCCATCGCCGGTACCGGCGTGAATAATACCTTTTGCGCCGGCGGCAATAAATGCGTTGAGCGCGACCGAATTCATATTGGCATAGCCATAAACAATATCAACTTGCGGCAGGGCGGTCAGGCTGGAAATATCGAATTCGGTTTCGACAGTATGTTTGCGGGTCGAAACACGATAGAAATGGGCTTTCGGGCCCTGCACATAACCCAGCATGCCCAATTCGGCGGTTTTAAATGCATCCGGGGTCGAGGTATTGGTTTTGGTGACGTCGCGTGCGCCGTGGATTTGATCGCCGAGGGCGACCATCACGCCTTTGCCAATAGCTTCGGCGCTGCCGGCAATTAATACGGCGTTATACAGGTTGATCGGACCGTCCGCCGACAGGGCGGTGGATGGGCGCATGGCGCCGACCAGCACCACCGGCTTGCGCGACTTGACCACCAGGTTCAGGAAATAGGCAGTCTCTTCCAGGGTATCGGTACCGTGGGTGATGACGATGCCGTCGACGTTCGGCTGGGCCAGCAGGACGTTGACGCGCTTGCCCAGGGTCAGCCAGTGTTCGTTGGTCATGCTTTCGGAGGCGATCTGGAATACTTGCTCGCCGGTAACGTTAGCCACCTTGCCCAGTTCCGGGACGGCATTGATCAGTTGCTGCACGCCGACCGTGGCGGCAGTGTAGCCGACCGTGGTGGTGGAGCTGGCGCCGGTGCCCGCGATGGTACCGCCAGTTGCCAGGATCATAACGTTTGGAAGTTTCTGCGCATGCACACTGAACGCCATCAGGAAGGCGAATAGTGCGAAGATGAATTGCGCGGGCTTGGAACGATGCATGCGATCTCCTTGGGGTGTTTTCGGGAATGTTGCGCATCTTACTAAATTCGGTGCAGTATTGTTATATCTTCTTCAAAGCCGGGGGGATGGTGGAGACTGATTCGCTCAGCCTCGCTGTCGTGATGCAGCGTAAGCCATTGAAGAGCACCTGGCAGCCTTTCCAGTGGCTGCCGGGGGAAGTCGTGCTGTCTCCGCTGCCGGCTGGTGAGCCGCGCTGCCTGCGCGACGATCCTTCCGAGACGCTGTGGCTATTCACCGGGCTTTCCATGCGGCTGTATTCCGATGAGGCGGAGGGGTATTTCCTGAACCTGGATTCGGGTGCGCCTTGCTGGTTTGTTATGTGGCGTCTCGAGGGCGAGCTAGCGGTGCCGCTGACTGTGACCCTGTCGTATAACGTGGCTGCCCGGCTGATGGATGGGGGCGAGCAGGTGGATACCTTGCCTTTGCCGGCGCCGATGGTGGAGCGGCTGGGTTCATTCGTGGCGGAGTTTTATCGGCCCGAGCCGAAGGGTAAGCGCCGGCGGCCCTCGTTTGAGGGCGGCGCTGCGGTTCAGCAGATGGCGCGCGAGGAGGGGATGGGGCGCCATGGCGGCTGAGACTTTCTTTGCGCGCTGGTCGCGGGTCAAGGCGGAAGCGGGGGCTGTGGCGCACGTTGCGCCGGCCGTGCCGATGGCGCCGGGTGCGTCGGGCGGCGATGAGCCGATGGCGCCGGCCGAGCCGCCGTCGCTGGAGCAGGTGGCGGGCCTCACCGCCGAATCAGACTTCACACCTTTCGTCGCGCGCGGTGTCGACGAGACCGTGCGCCGCGCGGCGATGAAAAAGCTATTCTCGGATCCTCGCTTCAATGTGATGGATGGCCTGGACACCTACATCGACGATTACAACAAGTTCGAACCACTGACGCCGCTGATGGTGGCAGCCCTCAACCACGCCAAGGACCTGATCGCCCGTGAATTCACGGCGGAAGAAGAGAATGAGCCAAAAGACGAGGATCTGTAACTGCAATCACACCATGCCGCTGGATGGCGCTGCAATCGGTGCGGCGCTGGAGTCGGGCCCGCTGCCTGTCGCCACCCAGCTATGCCGCCGCGAGGTCGGCCAATACCTGCAAACCCTGGAGGGCGGCGAACGCATCATCATCGGCTGCACGCAGGAGGAGCCGTTGTTCCGCGAAATGGCGGAGATGAAGGGGACGGTTGCGCCGCTGCGTTTCGTGAACCTGCGCGAGACCGGCGGCTGGAGCGCGGAGGCGCGCCACACGACGCCGAAGATGGCGGCCTTGCTGGCCGCCGCGCGCTTGCCGGATGCCGAGCCGGTGCCGGAGGTCGAGTACACGTCGGAAGGCCGCGTCCTGCTGCTTGGCCCGGCGCGGCGCGTGCTGGCGTGGGCCCGCAAGCTGGAGCGGCAGCTGCAGGTCAGCGTGCTGCTGACGGATGGCGCGGATGCGGTGCTTTCGGGCCATTCCTGGCCGGCCTTCAGCGGCAGCCAGCCGCGCGTACAGGGCTGGCTGGGTGCCTTCAAAGTGAGCTGGCAGCAGTCCAATGCCATCGATCTTGAGCTTTGCACGCGCTGCAATGCTTGCGTAAAAGCGTGCCCGGAAGGAGCCATCAGCCTGGCCTACCAGATCGATCTGAATGCCTGCAGTACGCATCGCGATTGCGTAGCGGCTTGTGGTGCGGTGGGGGCGATCGACTTCGAGCGCGTGGACACGGAACGCAGCGGGCAGTTCGACCTGGTATTCGATCTGCACGAAACGGCGCTGTTGCGGATGCATCAGCTGCCGCAGGGCTACTTTGCGCCGGGCGCGGACGAGGGCGCGGCGGCCTTGGCGGCGATGCAGATGCTGGAGCTGGTCGGCACGTTCGGCAAGCCGCGCTTTTTCCAGTACAAGGAAAGTATTTGCGCGCATAGCCGCAGCAGGCAGCAGGGCTGCAATGCCTGTATCGATATCTGCTCGGCGGAGGCGATTTCCAGCGTGGGCGACCATATCCAGGTGACGCCACAGCTGTGTGCGGGATGCGGGGCTTGTACGACGGTGTGCCCGTCGGGGGCGCTGACTTATGCGTGGCCGCGCGCTTCGGATCTCGGCGAGAAGGTGCGCACCATGCTGGCGGCCTATGCGCGTGCTGGCGGTGCGCGGCCGGCGTTGCTGCTGCACAGCGAAGAAGAGGGCGGTGCACTGGTGCGAGATCTGGGGCAGCTGGCTGCTGCCGGTGCTGCTCGTGGCGTGCCGGCGCGGGTGCTGCCGGTTGGGGTGCATCATGTGGCCTCGGTCGGGATGGATTTGTGGCTTGCCGCTGTCGCGTATGGCGCGGTGGATGTGGTTATGCTGGCGAGCGGTGCGGAGGCGCCTCAATACCTGGATGCGTTGGCGATGCAAATGACGTACGCGCGCGCCATCATCGAGGGACTTGGCTACGGCGGCATTTCGCTGCAGCTCCTGCACGCGCGCGACGCCGCGGAGCTTGACCGCGCACTTGAGCAATTCGCCGCCAGCCGCGCCACCTCGCCCGCCCACGACGCCGCACCAGGCAGCGCGGGGACGGGACTGTCGGGGGCGGCGATGCCGGCGGCGGGCTTCCACGTGGCGGCAGCGAAGCGGGAGACGCTGGACTTTGCGATCACGCACCTGGCGCGGCATGCGCCCACACCGCAGGACTGCATAACCCTCCCACCCGGTGCGCCGTTCGGGACGATCGAGATCGACAAGGACAAATGCACACTCTGCATGGCCTGTGTCGGCGCCTGTCCCGAGTCAGCGCTGACCGACAACCCGTCGACACCCCAGCTACGTTTCACCGAATCGAATTGCGTGCAATGCGGCCTGTGCGTCAGAACCTGCCCTGAGCAGGCGCTCGGCCTCACGCCGCGCCTGGTGCTGGGCGGGCAGGCAAAGCAGCCCCGCGTCATCAACGAAGCCCAGCCTTACCACTGCATCAAATGCCAAAAACCTTTCGGAACGCTTCAAATGGTGGAGAATATGGTTAACAAGCTCGCTGGTCACGGCGCCTTCGCCGCCAACCCTGACCGCCTGCGCATGTGCCCCGACTGCCGCGTGATCGACATGATGCAGCCGGAAAAAGAAGTCTCCATTTTTGAGGTAAAGCGTCGATGACTGAAGATGAAGAGTATGCGCGTTCCGAGCTGTATGGCCTGCTGTCGATGCTGTTCTATGGCCCGCCATCACAAGTCGTGCTGGACCTGATCACCGATGCGGCGATTGAAGGCGAGGGCGTGCTGGCCGACGCCTGGCGCGTACTGCAGCGTGCCAGCGGCAAGACCGACCAGGACCGCGCCAAGGACGAATACGAAACCCTGTTCATCGGCGTCGGCAAGCCGGACGTCATGCTGTATGGCTCCTATTACCTGTCCGGCTTCCTGATGGAGAAACCGCTGGCCGCCTTGCGTAGCGACCTGGCCCGCCTTGGACTGGAACGCTCCGAGCACCTGTCCGAAAGCGAAGACCATTTCGCCGCCCTGTGCGATGCAATGCGATTGCTGCATGGCAGCATAGCAACACAAAAGGAATTTTTTACCACTCATATCCAGCCCTGGGCGCGCCAGCTTTTCGAGGCAATCGACGCCCACCCCAAGGCAGCCTATTACCGCGCGGTCGGCAACCTGGCGCGCAACTTCGTGGAAGTGGAAACCCAGGCGTTCGATATGATTGGCGAATAATGCATCATTAAAATTTTTGTGCTAGTGTTAAAAGACTAACGGTTGTTGGCAAGGGAGACCGAGATGTCAACGCAATCCAAAACTGGAAGAAGGTCCTTTATCACTGGCCTTGGCACACTGGCCGCAGCCGGTGTGGCGGCAAAGATCGCCAGCAGCCCCCCAGAAACAGCCCCGCCTCCTGAACCGGAGCCGCCTCCCGGCCCCGGCTACCGCCTTACTGAACATATCCAGAAGTACTACCGCACCACCAAGATTTGAGTGGAGGGCACATCATGCTCCTGACACGTAAGGGACCGGCTGGTCCGCGTGGCGCTGGACGTTTGGCAGCTAGCCTCGAAGGCAGTCTGGCGCGCGCCATGCCGACCATGGACCGCCGCACATTCCTCAAACGCTCCGGTATCGGCGCAGGGCTCGGCCTGGCGCTGACGCAAACGCCGCTGATGCGCAAGGCGCAGGCCAAAGATCCCGCAGCTGCTGCGGGCGAAGGCAAGCAGGTGGTGCGGCGCACCGTCTGCACACACTGCTCGGTGGGCTGCGCGGTGGATGCCGTGGTGGAGAATGGCATCTGGATCCGCCAGGAACCGGTGTTCGATTCGCCCATCAACCTGGGCGCGCATTGCGCCAAAGGCGCGGCGCTGCGCGAACATGGGCACGGCGAATACCGGCTGAAATATCCGATGAAGCTGGTGAACGGCAAATACCAGCGCATCAGCTGGGACGTGGCCTTGCAGGAGATTTCGGCCAAAATGCTGGACCTGAAAAAGACCAGCGGCCCTGATTCAGTCTTCATCGTCGGGTCGTCCAAGCACAATAACGAGCAGGCGGCGCTGCTGCGCAAATTCGTCTCCTTCTTCGGTACCAATAACTGCGACCACCAGGCGCGCATCTGCCATTCGACCACCGTGGCGGGCGTGGCGAATACCTGGGGCTACGGCGCTATGACCAACAGCTACAACGATATGCAGAACGCCAAGGCGGCCATGTATATCGGTTCCAACGCGGCGGAGGCGCACCCGGTATCGATGCTGCACATGCTGCATTCGAAGGAGAACGGCTGCAAGATGATCGTGGTCGACCCGCGCTACACGCGTACGGCCGCCAAGTCGGACCAGTACATCCGCATCCGTTCCGGTTCCGACATCCCGTTCCTTTACGGGATGCTGTGGCATATCTTCAAGAACGGCTGGGAAGACAAGGAGTACATCGCCGCGCGCGTGTACGGCATGGACAAGATCCGAGAGGAAGTCGACAAATGGACGCCGGACAAGGTGGAGGAAGCCTGCGGCGTGCCGGAAGCCCAGGTGCTGCAGGCGGCGGAAACCATGGCCAAGAACCGTCCTTCGACCATCGTCTGGTGCATGGGCCAGACCCAGCACACCATCGGCAATGCGATCGTGCGCGCCTCGTGCATCCTGCAGCTGGCGCTCGGCAACGTAGGCAAGAGCGGCGGCGGCACCAATATCTTCCGTGGCCACGACAATGTGCAGGGCGCGACCGACGTCGGCCCCAATCCGGATTCGCTGCCGGCCTACTACGGCCTGGCAACCGGCGCCTGGAAGCACTGGTGCGCGGTGTGGGGCGTGGATTACGAGTGGGTCAAGAGCCAGTTCGCCTCGCAGGCGATGATGGAAAAATCCGGCACCACGGTATCGCGCTGGGTCGATGCGGTGCTGGAGAAGAATGAGCTGATCGACCAGGACAGCAACGTCAAGGCGGTCTTCTTCTGGGGCCATGCGCCGAACTCGCAAACGCGCGGCCTGGAAATGAAGAAGGCGATGGACAAGCTGGATATGCTGGTGGTGATCGATCCCTACCCATCCGCCACGGCGGCCATGGCGGCCATGAAAGTGGAGGGCCAGGAGGTCAATCCGAACCGCGCCGTCTACCTGCTGCCGGCGGCGACCCAGTTCGAGACTTCCGGCTCGGTGACCGCGTCCAACCGCTCGTTGCAGTGGCGCGAAAAGGTGATCGAACCGCTGTTCGAATCGCGCACCGACCACATGATCATGTACCAGCTGGCAGAGAAGCTGGGCTTCGCCAAGCAGCTGGTGGCGAAGATCAAGCTGGTGCCGGGCAAGGGCAATATGATGGAGCCCGAACCGGAAGACATGCTGCGCGAGATTAACCGTGGCAGCTGGACCATCGGCTACACCGGCCAGTCGCCGGAGCGCCTGAAGGCCCATATGCGCAATATGCATATGTTCGACGTGAAGACCTTGCGCTGCAAGGGCGGCAAGGACGCCGTAACGGGCTACGACCTGACGGGCGACTATTTCGGCCTGCCATGGCCATGCTACGGCACGCCCCAGCTCAAGCACCCGGGCTCCGCCAACCTGTACGACAACACGCGCCATGTGATGGATGGCGGCGGCAACTTCCGCGCGAATTTCGGCGTCGAGCGCGAAGGCGTCAACCTGCTGGCGGAAGACGGCTCGCATTCGCTGGGCGCCGACATCACGACCGGCTATCCGGAATTCGACCATATGCTGCTGAAGAAGCTGGGCTGGTGGGATGAGCTGACCGATGCCGAAAAGGCCGCTGCGGAGGGCAAGAACTGGAAGACCGACCTGTCCGGCGGCATCCAGCGCGTCTGCATGAAGGTGCATGGCGTGCATCCGTTCGGCAACGCCAAGGCGCGCGCGGTGGTGTGGAACTTCCCCGACCCGGTGCCGCTGCACCGCGAGCCCTTGTTTGGTACGCGGCCCGACCTGGTGGCCAAGTACCCGACGCACGACGACAAGAAGGCCTTCTGGCGCATGCCCACGCTGTACAAGACGGTGCAGCAGAAGGCGCTCGACGATGGGCTGGCGAAGAAATTCCCGATCATCCTGACCTCCGGCCGGCTGGTGGAGTACGAGGGCGGCGGCGAGGAAACGCGTTCCAACCCCTGGCTGGCGGAGCTGCAGCAAGAGAACTTTGTCGAGATCAATCCGGCGGCGGCTTCCGAGCGCGGCATCCGCAATGGCGACTATGTCGTGGTGTCGACGCCGACCGGCGCGCGCATCAAGGTGCGGGCGCTGGTGACGCAGCGCGTCGGACCGGATACGGCCTTCATTCCATTCCACTTCTCCGGCTGGTGGCAGGGCAAGGACATGCTGGAGTTTTACCCGGAGGGTGCGGCGCCTCTGGTGCGCGGCGAGGCGGTCAACACCGCCACCACCTACGGCTACGACTCGGTCACCATGATGCAGGAGACCAAGACCACCATCTGCAATATCGAACGCTTCGCGGGCTGAGGAGATTGCCATGGCACGGATGAAATTCATATGCGACACGGAGCGCTGCATTGAGTGCAATGCCTGTGCGACGGCGTGCAAGAACGAGCATGAGGTGCCGTGGGGCGTGAACCGGCGGCGGGTGGTGACCATCAATGACGGCGTGATCGGGCAGGAGAAGTCGGTCTCGGTGGCGTGCATGCATTGTTCGGATGCGCCATGCATGGCGGTGTGCCCGGTCGATTGCTTCTACCGCACCGAGGAGGGCGTGGTCCTGCATAACAAGGACGCCTGCATCGGCTGCGGCTACTGCTCTTATGCCTGCCCGTTCGGCGCGCCGCAGTTCCCGTCCAATGGGACTTTTGGCTTGCGCGGCAAGATGGACAAGTGCACCTTCTGCGCAGGCGGGCCGGAGGAGAATGGCTCGCAGGCGGAGTTCGAGAAGTATGGCCGCAACCGGCTGGCCGAGGGCAAGCTGCCGGCCTGCGCGGAAATGTGTTCGACCAAGGCGCTGCTGGGCGGCGATGGCGATGTGGTGGCGGATATCTTCCGTACCCGTGTTGTTACGCGCGGCAAGGGCAGTGAAGTTTGGGGCTGGGGAACTGCTTACGGCAAGCCGGAGGCTAAATCATGAAGACGATTCTGGTGGCGTTGGCGCTGCTGGCGCTGGCCGGCTGCGGCGAAGTGTCGCAGTCGAAGCAGGGCAGTGCGGTTAATCGCGGCGATGAGCCGGCCTATATGGGCGCGCGCAACGCGCAGGTGGCCAAGGGGTGGGCGCCGGGCGACAAGGCGGCCTGGGACCGCCAGGTGCGCGAGCGCGGGCAGTTGCAGAACGAGTATCCACGGACCAACCGTTAGGAGGCTTGCCATGAAAAGATGGTTGGCAATGCTGGCCGTGGCGCTTGCCGCCAGCGCGGCGCTCGCCGCCGACGCGCCACCGCCGCCGCGCGAACAGGGCGCCGCAAAGGCAGCATCGACGGGCCCCGCGGCGGTGGGGCCGGGCACCGCTGCGCCGCGCGTCGAATCGGTCGACATCCTGAACCAAAACCAGGCCGAGCGCACACGCGACCAGCCAGGCAATGCGGCGCCGGTATGGCGTAAGGTGGTGGCGGGCGAGGCGCATTACAGCAGCCTGCCTTATCCCGAATCCGGCGTCCTGATCCAGCCCAAGGCCCAGTTGCCGGGCCAGGCCACGCCCACCACGGCCGGCGAAGCATGGCGCCGCTTCCGCAACGGCCCGATGATGAGCATCGGCGGCTGGCTGATCCTTGGCGTGGCCGCTATCCTGGCAGCGTTCTACTTCATCAGCGGACCGATCAAAGTGCACTCGCCGCCCACCGGCCGCAAGATCCAGCGCTTTACGCCGCTGGAGCGCTTCGTGCACTGGACTACCGCCATCACCTTCGTGCTGCTGGCCATCTCCGGCCTATGTATGATGTTCGGCAAATTCGTGCTGATGCCCATCCTCGGCCACACCCTGTTCGGCTACCTGACCTACGTCCTGAAAACCATCCACAACTTCGTCGGCCCCCTGTTCACGGTATCGATCGTGGTTACCTTCATCGTCTACGTGAAAGACAACTTCCCCATTGCAGCCGACATCAAATGGCTGGCGCGCCTTGGCCGCCACCACCCGCCGGCAGGCCGTTTCAATGCCGGCGAAAAGCTGTGGTTCTGGGGCGGCGTCACCTTCCTTGGACTGGCCGCCAGCGCCTCCGGCTTCGTGCTCGACAAGCTGGTGCCCAACCTGGAATACACACGCTTCATGATGCAGGGCGCCAACCTGCTGCACATTAGCGCCACGGTGCTGATGATGGCCTTTGCCTTAGGCCACATCTACCTCGGCACCATCGGCATGCAAGGCGCATACGACGCCATGCGCGAAGGCTATGTGGACGACGCCTGGGCGCGCGAACACCACAATATCTGGTACCAGCAAGTGGAAGAAGGCAAGATCCCACGCATCCGCGCGCCGGAGCACGACGGCCAGACAGTGCCGCCGCCCGCGCCAAAGACGGTATAAGGAGCACGCCAAATGAAGACACGCCACATCGCACTGATGCTGCTGGCAGCAGCCAGTGCCGCGCACGCCAAGCTGCCGGCACCGACGGAAGAACAGAAAGCCGCCGCAGCTGCCGCTAAAGACAAGCAGGCCTGGACCGATAAAGTCTCGGCCTACAAACTGTGTCTCGCGCAGGATCGTGTGGCGGCCTACTATTTCAAAGTCAAAGGAGGCGGCGGCAAGCCATCGGCAATGCTGCCGCCATGCAGCGACCCTGGGCCTTATGTCGCCCAGGTGGCCGCCACCAAGGAGGTAGGTGTGGCGGACTCAAAGCCGGTTCCAGAGGCCGGCAAGAAGAAAAACTAAAGCATGGAAAAACCCGCCGAAGCGGGTTTGCATCAGAGGAGGGCGCAGCTTAACCCAGCTTGTCGTTGGATTTGCGACGGGAAGCCAGGCCGAGCAGGCCAACGCCTACCAGCAGCATCGCATAGGTAGCCGGTTCCGGAATCGGAGCGGCCAGGTTCAGGTTACCAGCATAGGAACCGCCCATACCTGCAATGGCAGTGCCGCCAGTGACCGTGAAGCCATAATTACCAGACAATAGGGAATCCATTGGGTAGAACTCAATCCCTTCGGAGGTGCTGAACACCGTGCCCAGGTTGGAATGGCTGTCGTCGGCTTCGACTTTGAAGAACTGGATGCCGGTAATGCCGTAATTTGCCAGGCGGGCTGCGTCGATCCAGGTCTTGCCCACGACGACGGTGCCGCTGGCATAGCTGGCATTGGTGTCGACCGAGAACAGATAAGTATCGATATAGTCGCCAGGCGTTGCGTGCAGTGCCCCGAAAATGGCATTACCTGCAGCATCGAAGGTCAAGGTCGTCTGCGCCATCGCGCCCGAGCTGGCGAACAGCCCAGCGGACAGCATCAGTGTGCCGGCTACCTTGCTAAAAAACGCTTTCTTCATGTTAATACCCCTTGAGTAGTGTTGTTGTGAAGGTGAAGCGGTGCTTTGTCAGCGCGCAAGAGATTGCCCGGTTACATCGTCAGTGGCCTGCTGAAAACATAACCTTTCCTGCTTGCTAACGTTGACCAATATATCCCACTGCTTTTCGCGAATACTTCATTAGTGAAGTGTGTATGTTTTCAAGCGAACAGAGGGCTGTCGGGTCTGCGGGGCACTGTCCAAATCGCGAAAAACTTCAAGCAGATTTTTTTTGAGTGCTCGAGTCCGCCGGGGGCGGAAGACACATTTCGTAGTCCGATTCCGACATTGGCAAGAGCCGAACTGACGGGGGATTTGTACGCAAACGCACCGTTTGGAAATCCCACGCAGCCATAAGATGGAACTGTGATCGACGCGCCCTGCATGCGAAGAAGACTTGAAGCATGGGCCGTCCATCAGGCCAGCCGGTCGCCAGAGCACCGGCACCAATACAGAATACGGAGGCCTATCATGACCCAGTCGAATCACCCATCCAAGTATGTGGTGCGAGAGTATCTCGAGCGCCGATCGCAGGAAGTCAAGCCCCCCCCTTCGCCAGAGGAGATTCGCCGCCAGTTGGGTTGGGGCTTGATGCTGTTCGAACCGAAGATGGAAAGCGGCCGCTAGGCCTCCGTACCACCACTTGCCCGCTGCTTGCAGCGGGTTTTTTTTCGTCGTTCGTCGAAATTTTCGCCATTCACCGAGCCGCCACCGCCATTCACCGAAAAGCCGTTTCGCCGACGCCCGCGCCCCGATAAAGTTCACCCATCCAATCAACGGGGAGCAAGAAAATGGAACAATCGATGCGTAGCCGCCGCCAACTGCTGTGGGGCGTGATCTTCATGGTAGTGGGCGTGCTGTTCCTGAGCGATCTCGATATGCCGCCGATCGGGCAGCTATGGCGCTACTGGCCATTCCTGGTCATGATTTTCGGCGCCGCCAAACTGATCCCGCCAACCGCCCCGAAACATGTGCTGGATGGCTTGTGCCAAATCGCCTTTGCAGGCTGGTTCTACGTCTCGTTTGAACGCCTGTGGGGCCTGAACTTCCACAACAGCTGGCCGATCCTGGTCATCATCGCCGGCATCAGCATGCTGATGCAGCCAGTTGTGTTTAAAATCACCGCCAAGAAAGAGGAGAAATAATAATGCGACGTAGTAACCGCGAACGTAATACCGCCACCCAGATGTTCATCGGCGGCGCCGTGATCCTGGCCGGCTTCCTGTTCCTGATCGATAACCTGGGCTGGATCGACCTTGAGATGCACGTGCATTTCTGGCCCTTCGTGATCATGGTGATGGGCGCCTCCACCCTGGCGCAAGCGCCGCGCCGTGGCAGCGGTTCCGCCATCGCCGGTATCGTCATGCTGGGCTTTGGCCTGCTGTCGCTGCTCAAGGGCATGGGCCTGATCTATATCAGCTGGAAGGTGATCTTCCCGATCGGGATCATCGCAGCGGGCTTGATGATGGTGCTGCGCGCCCGCCGCCGTAGTGCTTCCTCGTCGACTGTCGATGCGATGGCCGATGTCGACAATCCAGACCGCTCCGCCATGTTCTGTGTATCGGAAGGTGAAAGCAGCGAACGCATTCTGGACCTGACTGCTGTCCTCGGCGGCTTCCAGCGCAAGGTGACCACCCAGGACTTCCGCGGCGGCGATATCACCACCGTCATGGGCGGCGTGGACCTGGACATGCGCACCGCATCGCTGAACGGCACCGCCGTGGTGAACGTGTTTGCGCTGATGGGGGGCATCTCGATCAAGGTGCCGACCGACTGGACGGTGGAACTGGAAGGCACGCCTATCCTGGGCGGCTTCGACGAGAAGACCATGCAGCCGAAGGACGCCAGCAAGCGCCTGGTGGTACGCGGCACCGCCATCATGGGCGGCGTGGAAATCCGTAACTGATGCAGCGCGTTTTGACCAGCCGCAGCGGCGTCCTGCTGTACCTGACGGTGTGGCTGCTGCTGGGGATCGTCCTGGGCGGTGCGGTGTCCGCCCTGGGCGATGTGCCTATGCTTCCGGCGATGTTGTTCGCCATTCCCGCGACCTTGCTGTTTTCGGTGGCCGGCGGTTTTTCCGCCTACTACATGTGCAAGGCCAACCCGCTGCGCGAACGCAGCCCGGCGGTGATCATGGTGTCGACGCTGACGGCTGCGATGTTTGCGGGTTTCTTCTGGGTCTTCATGATGGGCATGTGGAATGGCGCCGCCGAAGCGTTCGGAACGCCGGGCTTCGCAGCGCGCCCTCAGCTGATGGCCCTGTTGTTCTGCCTCGGCGCCATGATGTACGGCCTGCTGGCGGCCTTGAATTACCTGTACGCCGAGTTTGTCCGGGCCCGCCAGGCGGAGCAGCGCGAGCTGGAATCGAAACTGGCGGCACGCAACGCGGAGCTGCGCATGCTGCGTACCCAGATCGACCCGCACTTCCTGTTCAACAGCCTGAACTCGATCAGCGCACTGACTTCGATCGACGCCAAACGGGCGCGCGATATGACGCAGCGCTTGTCGGACTTCTTCCGCCAAAGCCTGGGCATCGAAGCGCAGGGCAAGATTACGCTGGAAGAGGAAGTGCGCCTGATCGGCAATTTCCTCGCGGTGGAGAAAGTGCGGTTCGGCGCGCGGCTCGGGGTGGAGCAGGAGGTGGACGAGGCGGCGCTGAAATGCCTGCTGCCGCCCATGATCTTGCAGCCGCTGGTGGAGAACGCCGTCAAGCACGGCATCGGCGGCCTGCCCGAAGGCGGCATGGTGCGGATCGATGCGCAGCGCGAAGCGTCGCTGCTCAAGATCAGCGTGGAAAACGATACAGACCCGGACACGCCGCCCCGCAAGGGCAATGGCATTGGCCTGGTCAATGTGCGGGAGCGGCTGGCGGCGGCATACGGCCACCAGGCCAGCGTGCACTGCACACATGAAAACAATAAATACCGGGTGGCCCTGACGCTGCCCGTAGAGACGAAGGAGTCCTGAACCATGCGCGTCATCATTGTCGATGATGAGGAATTGGCCCGCGGCGTCATGCGCGAATACTTGCGCGCCCACCCCGATGTGGAAGTCGTGGCCGAATGCGCCAACGGTTTCGAAGCCGTGAAGGCGATTGCCGAAATGGAGCCCGACGTGGTGTTCCTCGACATCCAGATGCCCAAGCTCGACGGCTTTGAGGTGGTGGAACTGGCCGGCAGCAAGCCGCATTATGTGTTCGCCACGGCATACGACCAGTATGCGCTGAAGGCGTTCGAGGTCCACGCGATCGATTACCTGCTCAAGCCTTTCCCACAGGAGCGGCTGGACCAGGCGGTAGCGCACGTGCGCCAGCGTGTAGGCGGCGCGGCGCGGCCGGCAGTGACCCAAATGGCGGCCGAAGCGGCGGTACGCAATGGCCCGCTGGAACGCATCCTGATCCGCGACGGCTCACGCGTGCACGTGATTGCGGCCGAGCGCATCGACTCGATCGAAGCGCAGGATGATTACGTCGAGATCCAGGCCGAGGGCAAGCCTTACCTGAAGAACCAGCGCTTGTCCGAACTGGAAGAGCAGCTCGACCCGACCCGCTTCGTGCGCCTGCACCGCTCGTGGATCGTGAATATCGAACGCATCGAGCGCATCGAACAAGCCACCAAGGATAGCCATTGCGCGGTGCTGAAAGACGGCCGCAAGATCCCCGTCAGCCGCAGTGGCTATCAGAAAGTAAAGGGGCTGTGAGAATGTGAGAGGAATGGAGGGGGGGCCTGTCCGTTATGCTGTCGAGATGAAACGCTCCACCTTCCTCATGTTGATGCTGGCAGCCGTGCCAGCGCACGCCCCCGCTGCGTCAGCGGGCGGCGACGACTGGCGCGAGCGTGAACGCGAATCGCGGGTACGCCTGGTCAAGCGCGAACAGGATGAACGGCGCGAGGCTGCTGCCGAAGCGGCACGGGCAGCGCGCACGCCCTACAACCCCAGCATGCACAAGTCGGACAAACCGATGACCGACGACGAAGTCTGCACGCGCGACGCGCAGCAGATTGCATATTCCGAAAAGGCCAAACGCCTGGCCTTCAACCGCGGCGCTGCCGGTAGCACCGTGGCCAGCGAAGAAGAAACCCGTGAAATCGTCCGCCAGCGCAAGGAAAACCACGCGCTGCTCTGCGGTCCCAACCAGCGCCGCCGGTGAAGTGCTTTTAGAATATCCCCGCCATCCTGGCCATCAAGCCAACGATCGCCGCACCATAGGTCACGCCCAGGCCAATTAACCAGCGCGTATTCCTTGACATCTCCTGGCGCAATTCGGCGAAACCGCGGTCCATGTGGTCACGCAATCGCACCTGTTCGGCCAAAATCTGCCGCCATTGTTCTCGTAGGAAATCCACCTCAGCCTCCAACTTTGCAATTCGCTCACCGTGATCCATAAGTCCTCCGCGCAGTGCCGAAGCTATACTGTGTGGAGACGCGCCACGGGCGGTATTGAGCTTGGACAGGGTTTAGGTAGAAAAGTTCCGGGCGTCGACTTGCCACCAGGCGGGGAGGAGGGCCTGGATTTCGGGGCGGGAGAAGCGGTCGTCGATGAGGTGGACGGTGCCGCGGTCGCTGGTGGTGCGGATCACGCGGCCGGCGGCCTGCACCACCTTCTGCAGGCCGGGGTACAGATAAGTGTAGTCGTAGCCGGCGCCGAAGGCGGTCTCCATGCGGGCCTTGATTTGCTCGTTGACAGGGTTGATCTGCGGCAGGCCTAGCGTGGCGATGAAGGCGCCGATCAGGCGGTCGCCGGGCAGGTCGATGCCTTCGCCGAAGGAGCCGCCCAGCACGGCGAAGCCGATGCCCTGGCCGCCTTCGCGGAAGCGGGCAAGGAAGGCGTCGCGTGCGCTTTCGTCCATGCGGCGTTCCTGGCGCCATAACGGCACGCCGGGTTGCTGCGCGGCGAACAGGTCCGCCACCTTTTCCATGTAATCGAAGCTGCTGAAGAAGGCCAGGTAGTTGCCGGGCTGTTGCTGGTACTGTTCGCCCATCAGCGCGGCGATCGGCGCCAGCGAACGCTCGCGGTGCTGGTAGCGCGTCGAGATATTTCGGGCGATGTGGACCTGCAGCTGCTGCGCGTCGAAGGGCGAGGCGACATCGACCCAGGCGGTATCGGGCGGCATGCCGAGCGTGTCGGCGTAATAATTCCAGGGACTCAGCGTGGCGGAGAACAGGGCCACCGCATGCGCGGCTTCGAAGCGCTGCTTCAGGAACGGCGCGGGCAGGATGTTGCGGATGCAGAGTACGGAGTTGACGCGCGCGCCGCTGGTCTTTTCGATATCGAACAGGGAATGCTCGCCGAAGCTCTCGGCCAGGCGGCCGAACAGCAGGGCATTGAAGTAGAAGTCCAGCACGTCCGCATCGAACCAGGCCGGATGCTCGGCCATGTAGTCGCCGATCTCGGTGCAGGCATTCTGCAGCGCAGCCATGAATTTCTCGGGCAGCTCGGCGTGGCTGGCGTAGTCGCCTTCCTGCTCTTTCTCCAGCGCGCTCCATTGGCGGTGCACGCGGTCCAAAGGCTTGCGCAAGGCCTCAGGCGCGGTCTTGCGCAGCACGCGCAGGCGCACGTGGTCCATTTCGGCGGAGTACATCTTGCGGGCGCGCGACACCATATTGTGCGCCTCGTCCGCCAGCACGCCGACCTTCCAGCCATTCAGCTGCGTCAGCGAATACAGCATGGCGCTGATGTCGAAGTAGTAGTTGTAGTCGCCCACCACCACATCGGCCCAGCGTACCAGTTCCGATTGCAGGTAGTAGGGGCAGACCTGGTGCGCCAGTGCCACCTCGCGCACCGAGGCGCGGTCCAGCATGGTCTGTTGCAGCGCGGCGGCGCGGGCCGCGGGCAGGCGGTCGTAGAGGCCTTGCGCCAGCGGGCAGGATTCGCCGTGGCAGGCCTTGTCCGGGTTCTCGCAGGCGGTAGTCTTGGCCGCCAGCTCCAGCGCGCGCAGCGGCAGCAGTGGGGCGCTGCGCTTGATGGTTTCCACCGCGCCGAGCGCCATGCTGCGGCCGCTGGTTTTGGCGGCGAGGAAGAATATCTTGTCCAGCCCATGTTCGGCGCTGGCTTTCAGCATCGGGAAAATGCTGCCGATGCTTTTGCCGATGCCGGTCGGCGCCTGCGCCAGCAGCGAGCAGCCGCGTGCGCTGGCTTTGAACATGGCTTCCGCCAGCTGGCGCTGGCCGGGACGGAAGTCGGCATGTGGGAAGCGCAGGGCGCGCAATTGTTCGTCGCGCGCGGTGCGGTGCGCCAGTTCCTGTTCGGCCCAGGCGACAAAGCGTCCGCATTGCTCTTCGAAGAAGGCGCGCAGCATGGCGGCGTCGGCCTCCTCGGTCAGCATGGTTTCCTTTTGCGTGCCGATGTCGAAATAGACCAGCGCCAGGCGCAGCGCCGTCAGTCCGCGCGACTCGCACAGGAGGTGGCCATAGACCTTGAGCTGGGCCCAGTGCAGGATGCGGTGGTTGGCAGGCTGGCGCGCCAGGTCGCCACGGTAGGTCTTGATTTCTTCCAGCTGGTTCTGGCGCGGGTCGTAGCCGTCGGCCCGGCCGCGCACATGCAGCGGGCCGAAGTCGCCGGACAGGCTGACTTCGCGCTCGTAGTCATCGCCACGGCGGCCGGTGACGATGGCGTGGCCCTCAATGCCTTCCTGCGCGGTGGGCGTGGGCGTGAAGCGCAGGTCGAGGTCGCCTTGCTTGGCGGTGAACTCGCACAGTGCGCGGACGGCGATCGTATAGCTCATTCCTGCCACGCCAGGTAACAGACGGAGACCGGCATGCCATGCTCGGCGCAGTAATCGATCCAGCGCAACTGGTTGTCCTGCAGGCGGTCGCCCGGACCCTTGACCTCCACCATGCGGTAGCGGCCTTCGGCGGGCCAGAACTGGATCAGGTCGGGGAAGCCGCTGCGGTTGGATTTGATGTCCAGCAGGATGCGCTCAAACCAGCGGCGCAGGTGGGCGGCCGGAATGCAGGCCAGCGCCAGTTCCAGTAGCTCACCGTCGATGGCGTCCCAATACACGAAGGGCGATTGCAGGCCGGCCTTGGCGGCGAAGTTGGCGCGGATGGTGTCGCGGTAGCTGCCATCGTCCAGGCGCGCCATGCAGGCCTCGAACAGCGCGGCACGGCGGCGCTGGAAGTCGGCGCTGTGCAGGTCGGCCGGGCCGTGGTGGAAGGGGTGGAAGAAGGCGCCCGGGATGGCGGCAAACACCGCTTCCCAGCACAGCAGGCCAAACAGCGAATTGGCCAGCGCGTTCTCGACGTAGAAGCAGGGCGCCTCGTCCTGCCACAAGTGGTCGCGCACCACGCCCTCGACCCACCATTCCGCGGCAGGCATGGGCAGCAGCAGGTCGATGCGCTCGACCGGTGTCGGCGTGTGGGCCGGCTCGCGCATATGGCCCAGTTTGCGGCGCAGGCGCGGCGCCATGCGCAGCAGTTGCTGGCGTTCGGCCTCGCTTTCTGGCGCGGCTTGCGCGCGTTGCAGCCATTCATAGGCCAGGCCGAGGCGCTCGTCTTTCTCCAGCACGCGGATGGCGCGCGCACGGGCGCCGGGGTAGGCGCATTGTTCGTACAGCCCGAAGGCGCCGGCCCAGTTGCCCAGCTTTTCCAGCTGCTGGCCGAACTGGAACAGCATTTTCTGGCGGCGGCTGTGCAGCCACTCGTTATCGTCGGCCAGCGGCGGCAGCTCGCGCGCCAGCAGCAGCGGGTCTTCGCCTTCGGCGAAACGTTCGCGGCAGGCGTGCAGGGCCAGGTAGTCGTCGATGTCGCGGCGCGAACGGAAACCGCGCGCGGCGGGCGAAAACTCGACCTTTTCGAAACGGTAGATGCCCAGGTTGGACAGCACGAATTCGGACCAGTCCTGGTGGAAGTTACCGAAGAAGATCAGGCGCAGGCGGTCGCACAGCGGCTTGGTCAGGATGTGATAAACCTGGTCGCCGGCATTGGCATACCAGGCGGTAAAGCGGTGGCTGCCTTCGTGGCGCTCGCGCAGGGCTTCCAGCTGGTCGGCCTTGCGCGCGCTGCGTTCGGCGCCGCTCAGGGCGAAGACGCGCGTGATTTCCGGCTTTTGCAGCAGGTCGAACAGCTCGTCCAGCGTCAGTTCCGGGTCCTGCACGACCCAGCCTTGCTCGACCAGGGGCGCAGCGGCGCTGATGGTGCAGCCGATCTCGGGATAACTGAGCTTGGAGGCGCGGAACAATTCGCCCTTGCGCATCACCATGCGGACGAACAGGGCGCGGGAAGGCTGGGGCAGGGTGGGGAAGCGGGCGAGGAATTCGGCTTCCTCGCCGGTCAGCAGGTCGCTATAGCGCTCGCCAATCCAATGCAGGACCTGATGGAAGTTATCCAGGTAGTAGAACGGATTTTCAAGGACTTGGTTCATGCAGGAGCAGCGGCGCGAAAACTGTATTTATATACAGTATAGCGCGCCGGCAGCTCCGCTGTCAGCCCCTGTTTCAGCCCTTCTTGCTGGCGGCGCTGGCTTTTTCGACCTGGGTTTCGAAGGCTTTGACCGCATCGCGCGTGGCCTGGGTCACCTGTTCGTAGCCTTTGAAGGCGTTGTCGATGGCAGTTTTGACAATTTCTACCGCATTGTCCGAACCGGGGCGCACGTTCTTGGTCACGTCGTAAATCAGGGCGCTCAGGTTGGATTTGGCTTCGGCCAGGTGGGCGTCGGCGGCCTTATGGAAATCGTTGGACATTTCCGACAGCAGGGCGCCCAGCTGCTGGTTATAGGCGTTGGTGGCGGCCATGCCGGGCTGCAGGCGGGCGTTGATCACGTCCATGGCTTCCTGCGGGGTGGCGGCGGCGCTGGCTTTGCGGCCGGCGTCGATCTGGTCGTCCAGGGCCTTTTTGGCGGTGGCGATGTTCAGGGCCACCGCCTGCTCCACGCCCTGCATGGCGCGGCTGGTCAGGGTATTGAAGGTCTCCAGCTGGAATTCAAACAGCGTCTTGGTGGCGTTGGCGAACTGCTCGGGATTTTGAAACATACGGTCTCCTTCGTTGTCGTTGGGATGGCGCTGCTTCTTGCTCTGGCTTCATTATTTAGTACGCACCAACTTTTCGCAATGGGCATCTTTAAACGGGCCGGCGATTTGCGTCCAGCCGGGGCCCAGCGGGGTTTGCGAGCAGCTGCGCTGGCCGTCGATACGGCTCTGGTACAGGTACCAGTAGGCAGGGCGTGCCAGGGCGGCGCCGGCTGCCGTGGCGGCCAAGAGGAGGAAGAACAGGCGGCGTTTCATCGTGGGGCTGTCATGGGCAAATGAAGGGTGAACGTGCTGCCGAAGCCCGGCGTGCTGGCGACGTCGATATGGCCCGCCAGTACCCCGGTCACAATATTATGCGTGATGTAGAGCCCCAGGCCCGATTGGCCGGCGCCCAGACGGGTGGTGAAGAAAGGGTCGAAGATGCGGCGGATATGGTCGGGCGCGATCCCGGCGCCATTGTCGGCCACCGCCAGCAGCACTTCGCTGCCCTCGGCGTGCGCGCTAATGGTGACCGTCGGTTCGGCGCCCGGCTGCGTGCCGAAAGCGTGGGTCATGCAGTTGTCGACCAGGTGGCCGAGCGCCTGGCTGAGCGGGCCGGGATAGCTGTCCATCGCCAGGCCGGGCGCAATGTCCATCACCAGGCGCGGACGCGGTTGCGGCAAGCTGGCCCACAGGGGCGTCAGCAGCTCAAACAGCAGCGGCTCGAGGTCGAAGCTGCGGCGCTGGGCGTCGGTGGTGTCGACGGCGATCTGCTTGAAGCTGGCCACCAGGCTGGCGGCGCGCTGCAGGTTGCGCTGCAGGATATCGCCGGCTTCGCGTGCCTGGCCGACATAGGTTTCCAGTTCGGAGCGGCGGATGCCCGCTTCCAGCTGCCGCGCCAGCACGGCGGTATGGTCGGCCAGCGTGCTGGCGGTTACCAGGCTATTGCCGATCGGCGTATTCAGTTCATGCGCCACGCCGGCCACCAGCGCGCCGAGGGCGGCCAGCTTATCGCGGCGCACCAGCTCTTCCTGCGTCATGCTGAGGTTTTCCAGCGCCGCCTGCAATTCCTCGTTGCTCAATTCCGCCTGCTGCATGGCGCGCGACAGTTCGGCGGTGCGGGCGTCGACCAGGTCTTCCAGGTGGGTGCGGTGGCGCAGCAGCTCCGCCTCGCGCCGGGCGCGTTCGATGGCGATGCTGGCCAGGTGGCTGGCGACGCCGATCAGGCGCTGCTCCTCGGCGTCCGGACGGCGCACGGTGCGGTAGTACATGGCGAAGGAACCCAGCACGGTGTGCTCGTCCTGCATGATCGGCATGGACCAGCAGGCGCGCAGGTCGAAATCCTTGATCAGCTCAAGGTAGGGCGCCCACAGCGGGTCGCGCTGGATATCCGACACCAGCACGGCCTCGCGCCGGTGCATGGCGGTGCCGCAGGAGCCGACGCCGGGGCCGATGGCCATCCCTTCCAGCAGCGCCGAGTAGGCGGGCGGCAGGCTGGGACAGCAGGCGCAGTGCATATGCATGCCGTCTTCGTCGAGCAGAATGACGGAGCACAGCACGCCTTCCGATTGCGACTCCACCAGCTGCACCAGGGCCAGCAAGGTCTCCTGCAGCGGTGCACCGCGCGCCATCATTTCCAGCAGCTGTTCCTGGCCGATGCGCAGGGCTTGCGCGCGCTGGGTGCCGGTAACGTCCACCAGGCGGATGTGGAACAGGCGGCGATCCGGACGGTTGATGCGCACGCCGCGCACCTCGCATTCCACCACGCGCCCGCTGCTGTGGCGGAAACTGATCCGGTGCACCGCTAGCTCGCCCGCATGCACGCGCTCCATCATCGCCGCCAGCTCGGCCGGATCGCAGATGTCTGCCAGCGGCATCGCCAGCAGCTCCAGCGCGCTGCGGCCAAGCAGCTGTTCCGCGCGGTGGTTCAAGTCGACCGGACGGCCGGAATCCATATCGAGCAACACCACCGCATCCGGCGAGGCGGCGGCCATCATGTGGTAGTTCACTTCCAGCTCATAGCCGCCGATGCGGCGCCCCTGCACCGCCAGCAGCACATTGTCGACCACACTGGTGGTGGCGAGCGGCAGGCTGAAATAGCCATCGGCACCGGCGCGGCCGGCGCGTTGCTGTTCTTCCTGGGAGGGACGGGACGACATCAGCACCACGGGGATGCGGCGCCCGGGCTCGGCATGCGCCAGTTGCCCGGTGAGCTCCAGCTCCGCGCTGCCGGCTTGGGTAACGTCCAGCAGCACCAGCGCGACGCCACCTGCTGCGGCGACCTGCAGCGCGTGTGCGCCATTGGTGACCGATTCAACACGGTACTGGTGCTGCGCGAGCGCCAGCTCCAGACCCGCTACGTCAAGGCTGGCGCCAGTCGCGACAAGGATGGTGTTGTTCTTCTCCACGCCGCCAGTGTATTACACCTGCGGCGCGATGATACGCGGCAGGTTGTCCTCGATCCAATCCACCAGCACTTCCAGCCGCTCGGCGACTTCGCGGCCCAGCGGCGTCAGGCTGTATTCCACATGGGGCGGGATGACCGGCAGAGCGGTGCGCAAGACGAAGCCGTCGGCCTCCAGCGCCACCAGGGTTTGCGCCAGCATTTTCTCGCTGACGCCACCGACCTCCTTGCGCAATTGGCTGAAGCGGTGCATTCCGCCCAGTAGCACGACCAGGACCAGCACACCCCAGCGGCTGGTCACGTGGCTCAGCACCGCCCGGGACGGGCAATCCGGCGCCAGGACATTGCCTGGCCGCGCCGCGCCGCGGGCCACGGCGGCCCGCAGGGATTTAGAAGTTTTTTCCATACTTACCAAAAAGTGCGTACTTACGAAAAGTTAGCGTTGATCCTATTATAGGCCTACATCGTTTTAACTTAAGGAGAAAAAGATGATCGTCGTAACTGGCGCTTCGGGCGCATTGGGTCAAATGGTGGTGCAGGGTTTGCTCGACAAGGTGCCGGCACAACAAATTGTGGCAGCCGTGCGGGATCCGGCCAAGGCCGCACACCTGGCGGCGCGCGGCGTGCAAGTGCGCCAGGCGGATTATGACGATCCGGCCAGCCTGGATGCCGCGCTGGCGGGGGCGGAAAAGGTGCTGTTGGTGTCGTCCAACGCTGTTGGCCAGCGTTTGCCGCAGCACCTGAACGTGATCGCCGCCGCGCGCCGTGCCGGTGTGCGCCTGCTGGCCTACACCAGCATCCTGCACGCCGACCGCTCGCCGCTCGCGTTGGCCGACGAGCATGTCGCCACCGAGGCGGCCATCCGCGACAGCGGCCTGCCATACTCGCTGCTGCGCAATGGCTGGTATTTCGAAAACTTCAACACCCGCATTGCCGGTGCGGCCCAGCGCGGCGAAGTAGCCGGCTGTGCAGGCGAAGGACGTATCTCCGCCGCCGCCCGCGCCGACTATGCCGCCGCCGCGGTGGCGGTGCTGACGTCGGACGCTCCGCTGCCCGTGTACGAACTGGCCGGCAGCACTTCCTTCACGCTGGCCGAGCTGGCGGCGGAGACTGCGCGCCAGTCAGGCCGCCCGGCGATTTACCGCGACATCCCGCAAGCCGAGTATGCAAATGTGCTGGGCAGCGTGGGCGTGCCCGCACCATGGCCGCAACTGCTGGCCGATGCGGATGCCGGTACCGCGCGCGGCGGCTTGTTCGATGACGGGAAAGCGCTGGAGAAACTGATCGGCCGCCCGACCCGCAACCTGTCGCAGGCGGTGGAAGCGGCGCAGAAATGAAAAAAGCTCCCGAAGGGGAGCTTTTTGCGGAATTCTTGGTGCCCACGGAGGGACTCGAACCCCCACACCTCGCGGCACATGGACCTGAACCATGCGCGTCTACCAATTCCGCCACGTGGGCACTGGTACTGCATTTGTCTCAGAAGGTAGCGTTTGGTGCCCACGGAGGGACTCGAACCCCCACACCTCGCGGCACATGGACCTGAACCATGCGCGTCTACCAATTCCGCCACGTGGGCGCTAACTTCTTCAACTCTCTGTTGCGGTGTTGTGTGCAACAGAGGCACGCATATTAATGGCCGAGAGCGGATCGGTCAAGGGGAAATTAATAATTTCGTGCAACTTTACCTGAACTTGCCCGCGCGCCGCCGTTGCGGCAGCGGAAAACAAAAAAGCCGCTTTTCAGCGGCTTTTCTGCGGAATTTTTGGTGCCCACGGAGGGACTCGAACCCCCACACCTCGCGGCACATGGACCTGAACCATGCGCGTCTACCAATTCCGCCACGTGGGCATTTTGTTGCGTTGTTCTGCAACGAGGCACGCATATTAATGCCCAGCATGGCAGGCGTCAAGACAATTATGAAAGTTTGTTAGAACGGCCACGCTGGCGCACCGCGAACAGCAGCAGGCCGGCGCCGAGCATGGCCCCGCCCGACGGTTCGGGGATGGCGGCGACGTCCCAGCCGATGGCGTCCATCGCCAGCAGGTCATTGTCGGTGATGTTGAGGGTCTCGCCCATGCCGGCGGTGGGGTCCATCAGGCCGATGAAGAGGTTGTCTTTCCAGTGGCTGGCCTGGCGGCCGTCGCCAAAGTTGACGCCGGTGGAGAATTGCGGGCCGACGCTAGTGCCGTCGAGCGAGAAGTACTTGGCGCGGTTGTCGGCGGTCCAGTCGATCACGCCCTGGGCGGCACTGGCGGCGGAGTAGCGGAACAGGTCGAGCGTGGAGACGTAGGTGAATTCATCGGCATCGAAGGGGCCGTTGTGGGGTGGGGAATTGGCATCAAGGATGTCAACGCCGCTGAGGAAGCCCAGTACGTGGCCGATTTCGTGTGCAGCGACGCCCACAAAGTCGAAGGCGGTGGGGCTGGTGCCGTTGCTGGGGTCGAAATCGAAGTTGAAATTGCTGTTGAACTGGATGAAGCCGTCACAGGCGCCAATGCAGCCGGGCAGGGTTTGCGGTGTGACCGGCAGGCCGAGTGCTTTCGCTTCGGCGTTGGAAATATACAGGATCTGGTTGTTGGCGCCGCCGTTGTTGTCGGCATAGGGGATCGGGCTGCCGGCGCCATTCGGGTTGTCGGCGGTACGGTTGATCAGCAGGCCGAAGCTGGAGCCGCCGGGCAGGTGGGCGACGGCGGTGGCGTCCGCTGCGGAGCTGGCGTCGGCGGCGAGGGCATTGCGTACCGAGCTGTAGTAGTGGAAGTCCTCCGCCGTGGCGGCCTGGCCGAGAATGCCGCCGCCCAGCGGATTGAAGCCGACCGTCAAATTTATCGTCACATT
This sequence comes from Pseudoduganella sp. OTU4001, assembly GCF_038440195.1. Lineage (NCBI taxonomy): Bacteria > Pseudomonadati > Pseudomonadota > Betaproteobacteria > Burkholderiales > Oxalobacteraceae > Pseudoduganella > Pseudoduganella sp. OTU4001. Next base: position 64,500 of record NZ_JASATG010000015.1, read on the forward strand.
GTCGTGGAGTAAATTCGACCAGCGGGCGGCGGCGGCCTGGAATCCTTGCTGGGCCTGCACCGAGGTGCCGGGGACGAAATTGAAGTTGAAGACCGGTCCGGCGGATGCCGTACTGGCAACCAGCAACAAGCCGGCAAGCAGTGATTTCATGGCAATCTCCTGGTAATGGATGGGTGAGGAGAGTGGCGCAAGAAACGTGCTCGGCTGGAGCGGCAGCGGGGAGGGCGCGGGGCGCGCGGCTCGCGTCGTCAAGGAATCCGACGCTAGGCGCGCCGCAAAAACAAAAAAGCTTCCCGAAGGAAGCTTTTTCGCGGAATTTTTGGTGCCCACGGAGGGACTCGAACCCCCACACCTCGCGGCACATGGACCTGAACCATGCGCGTCTACCAATTCCGCCACGTGGGCATTAGCAACATCTGCTATCATACTGCTTTGGTGAGTTTTGCGCCAGATGAACTTTCATTCCACGCTGCACATCAACTCGCCATTCCCGCATCGCTGCGAGAGCCAGAATTATAGAGGAAACTCTGCCGATGTCAAAGGGTCTGCGAAAGATTTTTGTGGGCGGCCCTTCCTGTTACACTACCAACCAATAATAAGATTACTGATCCCCTTTTGAACTCCACTCATATCATTCCTAGCCGCGAAGAGATTCTCGGCATCTTCCGCAGCGCCAAAGCGCCGCTCGACCTGCGCGCGCTGTCGCTGTCGCTCAAAGTTAAATCCGATTCCCACGCCGTGCTGATGCGCCGTCTGAACGCCATGGAGCGCGACGGCCAGATCCGCTCCGATACCGGCGGCTTCTACGTGCTGGCGGACCACTCCGAATTCATTGCTGGCCGCGTGTCCAGCCACCGCGACGGCTTTGGCTTCCTGATTCCGGATGAACCGGGCGAAGACCTGTTCCTTTCCGAGCGCGAAATGCAGAAGGTGCTGCACGGCGATAAGGTGCTGGGCCGCGTGATCGGCTACGACCGCCGTGGCCGCCCGGAAGGCACCATTGTCGAAGTGGTGCAGCGCGGGACCACCCACATCATCGGCCGCCTGCTGAAGGAAAACGGCGTTTGGGTGGTGGCGCCGGAAGACAAGCGTATCAGCCAGGACATCCTGGTGCAGGGCGCGGTGGGCAAGGCCAAGTCGGGCCAGATCGTCAGCGTGGAGCTGACCGAGCAACCGGGCCGCTTCAAGCAACCCTCGGGCAAGATCGTGGAAGTGCTGGGCGATATGGACGACCCGGGCATGGAGATCGAAATCGCCGTGCGCAAGTTCGGCGTGCCGCACATCTTCTCGGACGCCGCGCTGAAACAGGCTGCCAAGCTGCCGGATGTGGTGAAGGAATCCGACTGGGGCGAGCGCGTCGACCTGCGCGACGTGCCGCTGGTGACCATTGACGGCGAAGACGCGCGCGACTTCGACGATGCGGTCTATTGCGAGCCGGTGAAAATCGGCCGCACCAAAGGCTTCCGCCTGATCGTGGCGATCGCCGACGTGTCGCATTACGTGAAGCCGAACGATGGCCTGGATGGCGATGCGATCGAGCGCAGCACCTCGGTCTACTTCCCGCGCCGCGTGATCCCGATGCTGCCGGAGAAGCTGTCCAACGGCCTGTGCTCGCTGAACCCGCGCGTCGACCGTCTGACCCTGGTGTGCGATGCGGTGATCACTGCGCAGGGCGAGTTGAAGGCTTACCAGTTCTATCCGGCCGTGATCCACTCGGCGGCGCGCCTGACCTATACCGAAGTGGCGGCCATCCTGGGCAACACCAAGGGCCCGGAAGCGGCGCGCCGTGCAGAAATCGTGCCGCACCTGCAGAACCTGTACGACGTTTATCACGCGCTGCAGAAGTCGCGCCAGGAGCGCGGTGCGATCGATTTCGAAACCACCGAGACCTATATCGTCTGCAACCCGTCCGGCAAGATTGAAAAGATCATCCCGCGTACCCGCAACGATGCGCACAAGCTGATCGAGGAATGCATGCTGGCGGCAAACGTGTGCGCGGCGGACCTGTTGCTGCGCCACAAGCATCCGGGCACCTACCGCATCCACGCCAGCCCGACCAAGGAAAAGCTCACGCAGGTGCGCGATTTCCTCAAGCAGCTCGGCCTGTCGCTGGGCGGCGGCGATACCCCGGTAGCGCGCGATTACGCCGACTTGATGAAGAAGATCAAGGAGCGTCCGGATGCGCAACTGCTGCAAACCATGCTGCTGCGCTCCATGCAGCAGGCGGTGTACAGCCCTGACAATATCGGCCACTTCGGCCTGGCGTATGAGGCCTATGCCCACTTCACCAGCCCGATCCGCCGTTATCCGGATTTGCTCACGCACCGCGCCATCAAGGCGATTTTGGCCGGCAAGAAGTACGAGCCGAAGATCGCCGACAAGTCGGTGCTGAACACCACCATCTCCAACGCGCAGCGCCGCCAGGCCCTGAAGGACAAGCAGGAAGGCAAGGAGCCGAAAGCAAAGGGCGACCTGACCGTGTGGGACGCGCTGGGCGTGCACTGCTCGGCCAACGAGCGCCGTGCGGACGAAGCTTCGCGCGATGTGGAAGCCTGGCTGAAGTGCTACTTCATGCAGGATAAGCTGGGCGAAGAGTTCAGCGGCATCATTACCGGCGTGACTTCTTTCGGCATCTTCGTGCAGCTGGACCAGCTGTTCGTGGAAGGCCTGGTACACATCACCGACCTGGGCGCCGACTTCTTCGAGTACGACGAAGCGCGCCATGAACTGCGCGGCGAGCGCACCGGCAAACGTTACCAGCTGACCGGCCGTGTGAACGTGCAGGTGGTGCGCGTGGACCTGGAATCGCGCAAGATCGACCTGCGCCTGGCCGACAGCGAGATTTCCACGCTGCCGCCGCAGGGCAAGAAGGCTTCCCGCAAGGGCGGCGGCTTGCTCGGCTCCTTCGGCGATTTCGACAGCTTCGACGACGAAGATGGCAACCAGTCGGTAGCGCGCAAGCGCAAGGCGGCTCGCGCTGCGGCGCCGTCGATCAGTGCGCGCGAAGAAGCACCGACCAGGGCGCCTGCCAAACGCGGCGCTCCACCGGCGCCGGCTCCGGCATCGCGCAAGGCGGCCAAGCCGAAAGCAAAAGCAAAACCTAAGGCCGCAAGCGCCAAACGCGTGACCAAGGCTGCAAAGCCTAAGAAAAAACGATAAGCACCTATCCGGCGCTGCGGCGCCGGAACTTTTTTGAGAACTACGATGTCCAAGAACAAAATGATTTTCGGCTTCCACGCCGTTACCTCGCGCCTGCGCCACGAAGCTTCGTCGGTTGAAGAGATATTCTTCGACCAGGCGCGCGATGACCGCCGCATGAAAGACCTGATCGCCCACGCGAAAGCGGCCGGCGTGCGCGTGATGCCGGTGGAGTCCGAGCGCCTCGACAAGATCGTCGGCACCCGCCGCCACCAGGGCGTGATTGCGTTTGCATCCCAGCTGGCGCTGGCGCGCAACCTGGACGAGCTGCTGGATGCGGTGGAAGGCCCGCCGTTGCTGCTGGTGTTGGACGGCATTACCGATCCGCACAACCTGGGCGCTTGCCTGCGCGTGGCCGACGGCGCCGGCGCGCATGCGGTGATCGCACCGAAAGACCGTTCGGTGGGCCTGAACGCCACCGCCGCCAAAGTCGCTTCCGGCGCGGCGGAGACTGTGCCGTTCATCACCGTGACCAATCTGGCGCGCACCCTGCGCGAGCTGAAAGAGCGCGATATCTGGCTGATCGGCACTTCGGACGATGGCGAGAAGGGCCTGTACGAGGGCGACTACTCCGGCCCGACCGCGATCGTCATGGGCTCGGAAGGCGAGGGCATGCGCCGCCTGACCCGCGAGACCTGCGATGTGCTGGTCTCGATCCCGATGTTTGGCTCGGTCGAATCGCTGAACGTATCGGTGGCTTCCGGCGTGTGCCTGTACGAAGCGCGCCGCCAGCGTATCGCCAAGGAAGGCTGAGCAATGCCTCTAGCCGCTGGCCAGCATGGCAGCGGCGGATGCGCTATGATATTTGCCTGAACAACAGCCATCCCAGCACCAACATGTTTGACCGCCTCCGTGACGACATCCGCAGCATTATCGAGCGCGATCCCGCCGCTCGAAACGGCTGGGAGGTGCTGACCTGTTACCCCGGCCTGCAAGCCATCGTCATGCACCGCTGGGCGCACTGGTGCTGGACCCACGGCCTGAAGTGGCTGGGCCGCTTCATCTCCTACTTCGCCCGCATCATCACCGGCATCGAGATTCACCCCGGCGCAACGATCGGCCGCCGCGTGTTCATCGACCACGGTTTCGGCGTAGTGATCGGCGAAACCGCCGAAGTCGGCGACGACTGCACCATCTACCAGGGCGTCACCCTGGGCGGCACCTCGCTGCACGCCGGAGCGAAGCGCCACCCCACGCTCGAACGCGGCGTGATCATCGGCGCGGGCGCCAAGATCCTGGGCGGCTTCACGGTCGGCGAATACGCCAAGGTCGGCTCCAACGCCGTCGTACTGAAACCCGTACCGCCCGGCGCCACGGCCGTCGGCAACCCGGCTCACCTGGTCCAGAAAGACCAGGCCCCGTCGCCAGCTTCGCACCTGTTCTCCGCCTATGGCGTAACGGCGAACGGCGACGACCCGCTGTCGAAAGCCTTGCACAGCCTGATCGCCCACGCCGTGGCGCAGGAACAGCAGATCGAACGCCTGTCGGCAGCCATGAAGGCAGCGGGCCTGGCCTGTCCGGACCTCAAGCCATGCGACAAGCTTGATACCGCAGAACTCAACAAACTGGTCGAATAAGGAGAAACTATGGACGAAGTTCTGGACCCGTTTGAAATCCGCGTACTCGCGGTTCTGGCCGAAAAAGAAGGCCTGACCCCCGATAACTATCCGCTGTCGCTGAACGCCCTGACCAACGGCTGCAACCAGCTGTCCAGCCGCGAACCGGTGATGCAGATCAGCGAAGACACCGTGGCCGACGTGCTGGCCCGACTGGGCGAGCGCAAGCTGGTTTCCACCGTCAGCCAGTCCGGCGCGCGCGTGGTCAAGTACGAGCACCGCATGCGCATGAAGTGGACGCTGGAGCAGGACAAGCTGGCCGTGCTGACCATCCTGATGCTGCGCGGCCCGCAGACCGCAGGCGAAATCCGCACCCGTACCGGCCGCCTGCACGAGTTCAAATCCGTCGCCGAAGTCGAAACCGCACTGCAATTCCTGATCGACAAATACCCGTCGCTGGTATCCAAGCTGCCATTGGCGCCTGGTTCGCGCGAACCGCGCTACGGCCAACTGCTCGGCGGTGAAGATGCCCTGGCGCGCGATGCCACCGCCGGCGCCTTCGGCGGTGCAGCCGGCGGAGCGGGCGAGGGCGGTGCCACCCGCGCCGACCGCGTGGCGCAACTCGAGCAGGAGGTGGCCTCCCTACGGGAGGAAGTAGTGGCGCTGGCCGCGCAAGTCGCCGAACTGCGGTCTGTAATCGAGTAGCGGTAGCTGTTGTGAGAATCCGCCATATTCATATAGATTGATTGTGGCGGCCCGCAGGCGTTGTTATGCTTGACCCAGAACAACATTGCTCTGGGAGATTGCATGGAATTGCTTCGTCGTTTGTCGATTCGGCACAAGCTGCTGCTCAGCATGGGCTTATGCCTGCTGCTGTTCATCATCATTTCATCCACCCTCAGCATCATGAAGACCAGCCAGGCGGCGCGCGAACGCGTGCTGCGGCTGGAACTGCCGGCCCAGGTGGCAGCCATCCGCAATGACGTGCTGCGCCAGATCGACGGGCCGCTGGCGGTGTCGCTCACCCTGGCCAACAACACCTTCCTTCATGCCTGGGAAGACGCCGGTGTGCCGGACGAAGGCGCCGCCGCCTGGACAGCCGAGGCGCGCAGCCTGAAGACGAAGAACAAGGCCGCCACCGTATTCTGGGTATCGCGCAGCACCGGCAAGTACTTCGCCGACAAGGGCTACGACCGCACGCTCAACGAGAAAGCCGCCAGCGACCAGTGGTTCTATGGCTTCCTTTCCGGCAGCGCGCCCTACACCCTGGACATCGACAAGGATGTCAGCGCCGATTCCTATATGTTGTTCATTAACACCCGCGTCCAGACGCCGGGCGGCAAGCTGGCCGTGGCGGGGCTGGGGCTGTCCGTCAACGCGCTGGCGCAATCGGTGCGCAACTACAAGCTGGGTCAATCCGGCTATGTCTATCTGGTGCGCGCCAATGGCACTATCCTGATCCACCGCGATCCCAAGCTGGTGGACGGCAAGCACACGCTGGCCGACATGCCGGGCATGACGCCAGCGCTGGCCAAACGCCTGCTGGGCGGCGAAGCCTTTGTAGCAGACAGCTACAAGGACTCTGCTGGCGAGCAACTGGTGGCATCGTCCTTCATCCCCGAGCTGAACGCCTACCTGGTCGCACAAGTGCCGGAAGCTGAGGTGCTGGCCGGTATCGCACGCGGCGCAGCCATGACCTCCCTGATCGCCGCCGTGATTGGCGGCGGCATCGGCATGCTCGCGATCTTCGTTATCAGCCGCGCCATTGCTGCCCCGGTAGCGCATGCGGCCGAACTGCTGGAAGACATCGCACGCGGGGGCGGCGACCTGACGCGCCGCATGCCGGTCGAAACGCAGGACGAGATCGGCGCGCTGGCCGGCGCCTTCAATAGTTTCGTCGAATCGCTGAACGCCACTATCCTGCGCGTGCGCGACAGCAGCCGCGCCATTGGCGCCGCCACTGGCGATATCGCCAGCGGCAATATGGACCTCTCCTCGCGCACTGAGGCGCAGGCTTCCAACCTGGAGGAAACCGCCGCCGCGATGGAGCAGCTGACGTCCACCGTCCATAACAATACCGCCAACGCCGAACAAGCCAACAAGCTGGTCGCCAACACCGCCGATTCCGCGCGGCGCGGCGGCCAGGTGGTGGGGCAGGTGGTTGAGAAGATGGCCCTGATCACGGCCAGCTCCAGCAAGATCTCCGACATCATCGGCGTGATCGACGGCATCGCCTTCCAGACCAACATCCTGGCGCTGAACGCCGCAGTGGAAGCGGCACGCGCCGGCGAACAAGGACGCGGCTTCGCCGTCGTCGCCAGCGAAGTGCGCAACCTCGCGCAGCGCAGCGCCGCAGCGGCAAAGGAGATCAAAGAGCTGATCACCGAATCCGTACAACAGGTGGCCGACGGCGGCAAACTGGCCGATTCGGCCGGCGCCGCCATGCAGGACATCGTCAAATCCGTGCAGAACGTGGCAGGCCTGATGGGCGAAATCGCCAGCGCGAGCCAGGAGCAAAGCCTGGGCATCGACCAGGTCAACCAGGCCGTGACCCAGATGGACAACACCACGCAGCAGAATGCCGCGCTGGTCGAACAAGCCGCCGCCGCCGCGCAATCGCTCAGCGAACAGGCCGCGCGGCTGGAAGAGGTAGTGGGCCTGTTCAAGCTCGACGCCACGCTAAAACTACGATAAGAGAGGAGCCCACATACATGAAGCAATCCGCATTGACTGCCGCAGCGGCAGCCCTGGCACTGAGCGCGTCCCAGCCAGCGCTCGCACTGGACTGGATGGACAACACCATCGGCTACCGCTTCGGCACCAAGTTCGCCGAGCCGTATAACGGCCAGGACATCCGCAAGCACATCGTCAACCTGACGCACGCCAGCGGCCACTCCTACGGCAGCAACTTCATGAACCTGGACATCCTGAAGTCCGACAACAAAGACGACAGCGCCACCGAAGCCTACCTGCTGTACCGCCACACCTGGGACATGGGCAAGGTGACCGGCAAAGAATTAAAAGGCATGGGCATGCGCGGCCTCGGCGTGACCGCAGGCTTCGACTGGAACCACAAGAACGACAAAGGCTACGCCTCCCGCAAGCAGATGCTGGTGGCCGGCCCGACGCTGATGGTCGACGTACCCGGCTTCCTGAACATCAGCCTCCTCGCACTTTGGGAAAGCAACGACCCGATCGGCGTGGCCAAGCGCTACCACTACGACACCCACGCCATGCTGACCGCCGCCTGGGGCATCCCGCTGGGCAGCGGCTGGTCGTTCGAAGGCTACGCCAACTACATCGGAAATAAGGGACGGAACGAGTTCGGCGGCCCAACCGCCCCCGAAACGAACATCGACATGCAGGTGATGTACGACTTCAGCGCCGCCGCCGGCCTGAAGCCCGGCAAGCTGAAAGCCGGCTTCGAATACCAATACTGGCGCAACAAATTCGGCAACCCATCCAACGTCCCCGGCAGCCTCGCGCAAACCCCAATGATCCGTGCCGAATACCACTTCTAAAAGTCGGGGTCATGTCTGACATTTGGACATTAGTGTCCGAATGTCAGACATGACCCCGAATCTTAATGCTATATTCCACGGATATTTTATTCGTGGAATATTTTATGACTCGTTTGGCTTTCTACCTTGCCGCAGGCGCGGTGCTGACCGGCTGTGCCACCCGTCAACCGATGACGGAGTTTACCTCCAATTCCGGTTCGCCACGTGCGGACGAACAGCTGGCCATCAGTATCGAAAAAGTAGACCTGTCGCTGCGCGTCGAACCGGACACGCAAAGCATCGTAGGCGACGCTGCGCTGACCTTTGCCGCCACCGCGCCGCTGTCTCGCATTGCCGTGGAGCTGGATCGCAATCTGCCCGTTGATTCGGTTACCATCGACGGCGTCGCATTGGCGCCGTCTGCCATCAGCAATCCTGAAGGCCGCCTTTTCCTGACCCTGCCAACACCGCTGGCCGCTGGCGCCCAGACCGTGGTGCGCATCCGTTACCATGGCAAGCCGCACGTCGCCAAGCGGGCGCCATGGGATGGCGCTTTTGTCTGGAGCAAGACGGCTGAAGGGCAGCCTTGGATTTCCACCACTGTGGAAGGCGAGGGCTGCGACTTATTCTGGCCTTGCATCGACCATCCACAGGGTAAGCCGAAGCTGATCGACATGCATATCACCGTGCCAGCACCGCTGGTCGCGGCAGGCAATGGCGTCGCCATGGGCATGGATGAAAAAGATGGCTGGCGCACCTGGCACTGGCGCGCCAAGAATCCAAGCACCTACGGAATCGCCCTGAATATCGGACCGTATGAAATGCTATCCGCTGAATATGACAGTCAGTACGGCAACAAGATCCCACTGCGCTTCTGGCACCTCAAAGGCCGCGAGAAGAAAGCCAACGGCTTGTTCACCGAATTCAAACCCATGCTGACCTTCTTCGAAAGCCGCATCGGTCCGTATCCATTTGGCGACGAGAAGATGGGTGTCGTTGAAACGCCGCACCTGGGCATGGAGCACCAGACCATCAACGCCTACGGCAATGGCTACGCCAAGTCAGCGTCCGGTTACGACTGGCTGCTGCACCACGAGCTGTCGCACGAATGGTTCGGCAACCAGATGACCAACGCCGACTGGGACGATATGTGGCTGCACGAAGGCTTCGGCAGCTATATGCAGCCGCTGTACCTGGAATACCTGCGCGGCGACCAGGCTTACCAATCGGAGCTGTTCAACCAACGCAAGCGCATCCAGAACAAGGTTGCCGTTGTAAGCGGCAAGTCCAAACGCATCGAAGACGTGTATCAGGACGAGCGCGGCGGCCCAGGTGACGACATCTACGCCAAAGGCTCTCTGATCCTGCACACCCTGCGAGGCCTGATCGGCGACGATGCCTTCTTCCGCGCCACGCGCCGCCTGGTGTATGGCACAGAAACGCCGAAGCCAGGCAACTTCCAGCCACGCTACAGCAGCACCAAGGAATTCGTCGGCATCGTCAAAGAGGTGAGCGGCCGTGACCTGGGCTGGTTCTTCGACGCCTACCTATACCATGCAGCATTGCCGGAACTGGTGGAAGAGCGCAGTGGCGACAAACTGCATCTGCAATGGAAACTGAAAGATGGCGGCGCGTTCCCGATGCCGATTGAAGTGCGCGTTGGCGACCGCATCGAACGTGTGGCCATGACCGACGGAAAAGGCGAGTTGACCGTGCCAGCCGGCGTCCTCTACACCATTGACCCCCGTTCCACCGTACTGCGCCACGAAGCGCACATCGAAGAATGGCAGGCCGATGAGAAGGAGCGAAAAAAGAAAAAGAGTAAGGCCTAAAAAAAACAAAGCCCGCGATTGCGGGCTTTGTTTTATCGAACTGGGATCAGTTCTCTTCGCGCCAGCGGCGCAGGTAGATGGCGGCGGCGATCATCGCCACGCCGGCGGCGACGCCGATCCACAGGGTCGGGCTGGCCAGGGAGGCGTAGGCGTGGTTGAAGAACGTCGCCATCTGGTGCGCTGGTGGCAGGTCGCCGCGGTCGGCTTGTTCCATGGCCCGCATGGCGGTCTGGTCGAAGATCATCCAGTTGCCCGGCAGGACGCTGCCCAGCAGGCGCAGCACCACTTGCTGGAAGTACCATTCAATGTTCAGGCCCAGCTTGAAGCCGACATTGGCCCAGGCCAGCAGGGCGCCGCTCATCAGCGGTGCGCCAACCGCCCACAGGAACACCTTGCTGCGCGCCCAACTCGATACCATCAGCAGCCAGCCCACGGTCGGCAGCGCCCACAGCAGGTAGATCGGGATCAGCGACAGCATGCGGAATGGGCTGAGCCAGAACGAGGTGGACGACATCAGGTCGCTGAAGATGTTCAGGCCATGGAAGCTCAGGGCGATCGAGCTCATCAGCATGATGGTGAACGAGGCGATGTAGCCGACCACGGTAACGATCAGCGGCGCACCCAGGATCGCCATGGCGACCTTGGACAGCACGGTCTCGGTATCCGACACGGGCAGCGATTTCCAGAACAGGATGCTGCGGTCGCGGCGGTCGTCATGTAGGGCGCCGAGGCAGTAGAAGAAGATCAGGAACGCCATCAGGATGTATAGCGGCGTCGCCACCATCGGGAAGCCGGCGCCGAAGGCGTTGGCCAGGTCGTGGCGTTCAATGGTGGTCATCTCGTGGAAGCGTGCGATCTTCTCGCCATCGAGCTTGAAGTTCATGTTCATGCCGAAGGCCAGCATCACGCCGGAGAACAGCACCATCAGGCTGCCCACAATGGCGGGGGCCCAGAACAGCATGCCCTTGTTTTCCCAGTATTCGCGCTGGATCAGCCATTTCATCGTATTCATTCGTATTGTCCTTTCATGCTGGCCACGAACAGGTCGGCCACGCTTGGGGTGCGGGTTTCGCCAAACGTTTCGAGCTGTTTGCGCGAGACTCCGTCGAACAGCATCACTGCCTTGCCGAACACCGTGCGCTGGTGCAGTGGCTGCAGGGCGCTGGCGGCGGTCATATATTCTGGCTGAACCATCACTTCGGTGTAGCGGTCGCCGATTTCGTCCATCGAGGCGGCCAGGGTGATCTTGCCGTCGCGGATGAACATCAGGTCGGTCAGGATGTTTTCGACTTCCTCGATCTGGTGGGTGGTGATCAGGATGGTCTTGTTCTCGTCGAAGTAGTCTTCCAGCAGCTGGTGGTAGAACTGCTTGCGGTACAGGATGTCCAGGCCGAGGGTCGGTTCGTCCAGCACCAGCAGCTTGGCGTCGATGGCCATCACCAGTGCCAGGTGCAGCTGCACGATCATGCCCTTGGACATGGCTTTCACCTTCATGTTCGGCGAGAGCTTGGTGTTGGCGATGTATTTCTCGGCGCGTTCGCGGTTGAAGCGCGGGTGCACACCTTCGCAGAAGGCGATGGCGTCTTTCACCTTCAGCCAGCGCGGCAGGATGGCGACGTCGGCGATGAAGCACACATCTTTCATCAGCTCATCGCGCTGCTGGCGTGGGTCGAGGCCCAGCACATTCAGCTCGCCGTCGAAACGGGACAGGCCGAGGATGGCTTTGAGGGTGGTGGTCTTGCCCGAGCCGTTCGGGCCAATCAGGCCGACGATGCGGCCAGCTTTGATCTCAAAGCTGGCATCGTCGAGCGCCTTGGTGGTGCCGTAACGTTTGCTCAGGTGTTTAGCGGTAATGATCGCTGTCATGCCGAGGCTCCTTGTGGCGGCACATTCGTGGCGCGCAACAGTTGTTCAATATCCAGGCCCAGGCGGCGGATGCGCTCTACCATGGCGGGCCATTCTTCGCGCACAAATCGTTCGCGCTCGGATGATAGCAGTTTATCAACAGCGCCTTCGGTAACATACATGCCTAATCCCCTTCTTTTTTCAACCAAGGTTTCATCGACCAGCTCCTGGTAGGCGCGGGAGACGGTAATCGGATTCAATTGATAGTCGGCCGCGACCTGTCGCACCGAGGGCAGGGCATCGCCGGGCTTCAGCAAGCCGTCCAGCATCATGCCGACGACCCGCTCCTTCAACTGCAGGTAGATCGGACGGTTCTCATTCCACATACATCATTTCCTCCAGTGTTGGTGAGTTATGTAACTGGTGTTGTAGTGAACTATAACACTGATTTTGTCCGGTGCAAGTTGTTTTTTTGCACAGGAGTATGATTGAGCTCCACCTTGCTCAGGAGGTTTCCATGTCCAGATCCATTCCGCGCGGCTTGGCTGCCGCAATGGCTGCTGCTGCATTGGGCTGCCTTTTACCTGTTTCTGCAATGCATCTCGGCAACGAGATGAAGTGGGGCGATGCTCCGCCTACCTTGCCCAAAGGGGCCAAACTGGCGGTGTTGCAGGGCGATCCTGGGAAGCCGGGGCCGTTTGTCATGCGCTTATCTGCACCGGCGGGGTATAAGGTGCCGCCGCATATGCATTCACAGATCGAAAACGTCACTGTGATCAAGGGGGCGTTGCTGCTGGGGATGGGGGAGAAGCTGGATGAGAAGTCGGCCAAGTCGCACGCGGCGGGGGAGTTTGTGGCGATTCCGGCTAAGACCAATCACTATGCGATCTTCAAGGGGGCCACGATTGTGCAGCTGCATGGGGAGGGGCCGTTTGATATCACGTATGTGAATCCGGATGACGATCCTTCCAAGAAGAAGTAAGCAGGTCGCGCAGCTGGATTGCCTGGCGGGCCTGGGTCATGGACATGGTGTTGTCGAAGATGACCAGCGCCTGGCCTTGTTGCCTGGCTAGCCAGGCGGCGACCTTCGCCAGGCGTTCCGGCTCGTAGATGGAACGGTAGATGTGCGGGCTGCCGTGCAGGCGCACGTAGCTTGCGTCTGCCATGGCCGGCGCGAACGGTCCGGGCTCGCCGGCTGGCGGGTCGGCCACCACGCGGATCACATCCAACCGCCGCAGCAGCTCTGTCGCTTCCAGCGTGAACCAGCTGCCATGCCGCGCTTCGCACGCCAGACTGGGGCCGCCGCTATGTCCGTGCGGGATGTTGGCGAGCCGCGCGCCAAGGCCGGCGAAGAGCGCTTCGGCAGCCGGCGCGTCGAAGCGTAGGCTGGGCGGTGTCTGCACCAGCACCCAGCCCAGTTTCTCGCCAAGCGTGCCCGCTTCAGAGATGAAGCGGTCAAGCTCCGCATCGACATCTTGCAAGCGCTTTTCGTGCGTCACGGTGCGCGGCAGTTTGACGGCAAAGCGGAAGCCGGCAGGCACGCTGTTTGCCCATCGCTCATACGTTTCCGGTCGATGCGGGCGGTAGAACGAGGAATTGATTTCGACGGCATCGAACACGGCGGCATAGCGCGCGAGCGCACTGCCGCTGCCGGCCGGCGGGAACAACTCAACATCAGGCCGCGCCAGCGACCATCCCGCGATACCAATGGTTACACTCGCCATAAGCAATCCCCGCTATAGTCCAAAGGACTATGACACAGGAGCGAATAATGAACCAACACCGTCGCGCAACCATGTGCGCGTTGGCCGCAGCCGCGTTGATGCTGGGCGGTTGCGCCAGCCTCACCGGCCCGCGTGATTACGACGTGCCGCTGGCTAAGCTACAGCGCAACCTGGACCAGCGCTTCCCGCTCGAGCATCGTGCGCTGGCGGTGTTCGAGCTGCGCCTGGAGCAGCCGCGCCTTTGGACGCAGCCCAACGACCGCATCGCCCTGAGCGCTACGCTGACCGTCAGCTCGCCCTTGATGCGCCAGCAGTACACTGGCAGCCTGTCGCTCTCCGGCCGCCTGAACCTGGACCACCAGCGCAATGCCGTTATGCTGGCCGATGCGCGCCTCGACAGCTTCACCCTCGAGGGCCTGGACGAACGCACGCAGCGCCAGGTCAGCAGCGCCGCACGCCTGCTGGCCGACTCGCTGGCGCGCGATACGCCGATCTATACCTGGCGTCCGGATGAGCTGCGCTATGCCGGCGTGCAGTTCGTGCCGACCGCCATCCGCACCTCGGCAGCAGGCCTCAGCATCCACCTCGAACCCTTGCGCGACGGTCGTCTATAATCGAAAGATGACTGCGTAAGGAGCATCAGCATGCATAGCCCGATCCTGATGTTCCAGTCGACCCGCTTCGAGATCGTCCAGGACGAGGACAAGCTGACCAACCCCGGCATTTTCGGCCGCCGTCTGGCCGAGTGGATGGCGAACGAACTGTCCACCCGGGGCTACCACGCGTTGGGCGAGGTGATTCCTGAGGACTTTGCCTGGTGTGTGCCGGTCGCGGCGGAGGACTGCGAACTGTACGTCGCCTGCGCCAATGCCGAAGAAGGCTGGCAAACCTATGTCTTTGCCGATTGCGGGCTGATGGCGCGCCTGGCTGGCCGCGACCCGCGTATCGAGGCGGTGGCTGGGCTGTATTCAGCAGTACGCGCCATCCTGGAAGATGCTCCCGGCATCAGTTACCTACATACCCAATGACATATCCAGTATCTGTGAAAGGCGTGTTCTGCGCGCCGGACGGGCGCGTTGTGCTCCTGAAGAACGAGCGCGAGGAATGGGAATTGCCTGGCGGGCGCATTGAGGAAGGCGAGTCATCGCCGGAATGCCTGGCGCGCGAAGTTGAGGAGGAGCTTGGCGTGAGCGTCCGTGTTGGCGCGCCGCTGGACAGCTATTTGTTTGAGGTGGTGCCAGGCAAGCGCGTTTTCATCGTCACCTATGCCTGTGTGCTGCAAGGCGGCTTCGTGCCGGTGCTGAGCCACGAGCACAAGGAGATCGGCCTGTTCGCGCACAATGCGCTGCCGGACCGGCTGCCGCAGGGCTACCGGGCCTCCATCGCTGCGTGGGCCGCTGCTACGGCGGAGCTCGTGTCCCACTTGGGGTGTGACCCCAAGGTGGGACACGGGCTGGGCGGTACTTGATCTAGGTTAAGGAGTTTGGGGCGGCATTCGGGGATAGTCAGGTTCAGTGTTTAACCTGAGCAGGACTATCTCTAATGAATGCAAACGACAAAATGTTCGGCAACCCGATGCCGCCGCAGGAAATCTCGCTGGATGTGCTGCGCGAGAAGTACGCGAAGGGGGATGAGCAGGACATCATCGATGTGCGCCGCCGGGTGGCGCGGGCGCTGGCTGCGCTGGAGGCGCCGGAGCTGCGCTTGGATATGGAGGAGCAGTTCCTGTGGGCGCAGGAACATGGCTTTGTGCCGGCGGGGCGCATCAATTCCGCTGTCGGCCTGGCGTTGAAGGCGACCTTGATGAATTGCTTCGTGCAGCCGGTCGGCGATTCGGTCACCGGGGAGGCGGACGGTCTGCCGGGCATCTATACCGCAGTGGCGGAGGCGGCGGAAACCATGCGCCGCGGTGGTGGCGTGGGCTATGACTTCAGCGCTATTCGTCCGGCGGGGGCCAAGGTGAAGGGGACGCAGTCGCGCGCTTCCGGGCCGGTGTCGTATATGGAGGTGTTCGACGCTTCCTGTAAAACAGTGGAATCGGCGGGGGCGCGGCGTGGGGCGCAAATGGGTGTGCTGCGCATTGACCATCCGGATATCGAGCGCTTTATCGCGGCCAAGGATGACGGCGGCTTCCGCAACTTCAACCTGTCGATCGGCGTGACGGATGGATTCATGCAGGCGCTGGCTGCGGATGGGCAGTTTGAGCTGGTGCACAAGGTGGAGCCGGGGGAGCAGGGCGCCACCCAGCGTGAGGATGGCATGTGGGTCTACCGGCGCGTGGCTGCGCGCGAGCTGTGGGATAAGGTCATGGCGTCCACCTACGATCATGCCGAACCGGGCGTGCTGTTTGTGGATCGCATCAATGCGGAAAACAACCTCTATTACTGCGAGACGCTGCGGGCGACCAATCCTTGCGGCGAGCAGCCTTTGCCGGGTTATGGCTGCTGCGACCTGGGCTCGCTCAACCTGACTTGCTTCGTGCGGAATCCGTTCAGCGAGCGGGCGGAGTTTGATTACGAGGCGATGCGGCGCGTGGCGGCTATCGCTGTGCGTATGCTGGATCTGGCGCTGGATGCGACGCAGTGGCCTTTGCCGCAGCAGGCGCAGGAGGGGGCGAATAAGCGTCGTATCGGCCTTGGCTTCCTTGGCCTGGGCAGCGCGCTGGTGATGCTGGGGTTGCGCTACGATTCGCCGGCGGGGCGTGCCATGGCGGCCAGCATTGCGGAGGCCTTGCGTGATGCGGCTTATACCGCTTCTGTGGCGCTGGCGCAGGAGAAGGGGGCCTTTCCGCTGTTCGACAAGAAGCGGTATTTGCAGGGGGCGTTTGTGCGCCGCTTGCCGAAGTCCTTGCGGGAGGCGATTGCGAAGCATGGTGTCCGCAACTCGCACCTGCTGTCGATTGCGCCGACCGGCACCATTACGCTGGCGTTTGCGGACAATGCTTCGAATGGCATCGAGCCGGCGTTTTCCTGGGTCTACCAGCGCCGCAAGCGCATGCCGGATGGTTCGTTGCGTTCCTATGAGGTGGCGGACCATGCCTGGCGGCTGTATCGCCATATGGGCTTTGATATGGAGCAGTTGCCGCCGCAGTTCGTCACGGCGCTCGATATGGCGGCGCTGGACCATGTCTGCATGATGGAGGCGGTGCAGCCTTTCGTCGATACGGCGATCTCCAAGACCGTCAATGTGCCGGAGGATTATCCGTTTGAGGAGTTCAAGGATCTCTATACGGAGGCTTGGCAGGCGGGCTTGAAGGGGCTGGCGACCTTCCGGCCGAACGCCGTGACGGGCAGCGTGCTGAGTGTGGCGCCGGCGCTGCGCGACGAGGACCCGCTGCGCAAGCGTTTCGATGGGCGTCCGCTGGGCGAGCTGGAGTCGGTGACCTCCAAGGTGGAGTACTGGACGCAGGAGGGCAAGAAGGCGGCCTACCTGACCGTGAGCTTCATTACTGTTGATGGTGTGCTGGACGGGGCGCCGGTGCGCATCGAGCGTCCGTTCGAATTCTTCATGCCGGCCAACCAGCGCAGTGACGGGCAGCAGTGGATCACATCATCCATGCGCTTGTTGTCGATGGCGGCGCGGGCGGGCAGCTCGATCGCCAAGGCGCTGGCCGATATGCGCGAGGTGACCTGGGAGAAGGGGCCGGTGCGCTGCGGCCTGCTGACGCGCGAGGATGGCGTGCAAGTGCCGGTCTACCACGATTCCGAGGTGGCGGCGATTGCGTTCACCTTGCAGCGCATCCTGATCCGGCGCGGTTTCCTGGATGCTTATGGCAACCAGGTGCCAGTGCCGCAGCTGGCGGTGCAATTTGCCGCGCGTGGCGAGGCGGGCCATGCGGCGCCGGAAGCGATGACGGCGGCCGGCGCGGCCCCGGTGCAGTCGGCCGGCAAGTGCCCGGAGTGCGGCGCGCGGGCGCTGCATAAGGTCGACGGCTGCACGCGCTGCGTGGAATGTCATTATGTCGGCGGCTGCGGCTGATTTCTCTTAACGTGCATCAAGGACGGGGGCGTGTCCCCCGCCTACACTTCCTCCCACTACAACCCGAGGAGGACTTACAAATGCACCACTCTTTCCAACTGGCGTCCGCACTGGATGCCGCCAATGTCACCCGCGTACTTGAACTGCTGCGCACCGTTCCCGGCATCCGCGGCGTACACGCCCCGGCGGGCGGCGCCAACGTGGAAATCGCCTTCGACGATTCCCTGACCAGCATCCACCACCTGGGCAAGGTGCTGGAAGAACACGGTTATGCGCCTGCAAAACAACGCAGCCAGACCTGCTGCGGCGGTTGCGGCGGCCATTGATCAACACTTGACCTGGATCATGTGGGCTGCCCCGGTGGCGGCTGTATTCTGGCTAAAAACATACATTTGAAACACCACAAAAGGAGCTATCATGCACGCCACTAAGAAGTTATGGACGTGGCTCGCCATTATCTGCCTGCTATCGTTTACGGTATTGGGCTGGGTGGGCCGCGAAATCTACCTGAAAGCGCCCCCGATCGCGCAAGTCGTCGACGATACCGGCGCGGTCCTGTACACCCCGGACCAGGTGAAGCACGGCCAGCAAGCCTGGCTGTCGGCCGGCGGCCAGCAGCTGGGTACCGTCTGGGGCCACGGCTCCTATCTGGCGCCTGACTGGTCGGCCGACTGGCTGCACCGTGAGGCGGTTGCGCTGCAAGACATCTTCGCCCGCAAGAACTTCAACAAGGAATACGCCCAGCTGGAAGCCGGCGCCAAAGCCCACGTTGACGCGCTGGTGAAGACTGAATTGCGCACCAACACCTATAACGCTGAAAGCAATGAAGTGAAGCTGTCCGCCGTCCGCGCCGAAGCCGTGCGCATGGTGGCTGCCCACTACACCGGCCTGTTCGGCGATGAGGCGCAATACGCCAAGCTGCGCGAGCAGTACGCAATGACCCAGAACGCGCTGCCGGAAGCAAGCGACCGCTCGGCGCTGACCGGCTTCTTCTTCTGGTCTTCGTGGGCTGCCTCTGCCGACCGTCCGGGCGAAACTGGCCTGAGCTACACCAGCAACTGGCCGCACGAACCGCTGATCGACAATACGCCTAGCGCCGGCGCCGGCATCTGGTCGATTGCCTCGGTCATCCTGATGATCGGCGCCATCGCCGGCATGCTGTTCTTCCATTCCATGCACAAGGAGGAAGAAGATCCGGTCCCACCGAAGAACGACCCTCTGTTCAGCCTTAAAGCCACACCTTCCATGAAGGCCACCAAGAAGTACTTCCTGGTCGTGGTGGGCCTGATCCTGGCGCAAGTCGGCATGGGCATAATCACCGCCCACTATGCGGTGGAAGGCCAGAGCTTCTTCGGCATTCCGCTGGCGGAAATCCTGCCGTTCACCGTCAGCCGCACCATCCATACCCAGTTCGCGGTGCTGTGGATCGCCACTGCCTGGCTGGCTACCGGCCTGTATATCGCTCCTGCGATCTCGGGCAAGGAGCCGAAGTTCCAGGCGCTGGGCGTCAATGTGCTGTTCTACGCGCTGCTGTTCATCGTGGTCGGTTCGACCGTGACCGGCTGGCTGGGCGTGCTGCAGCATAAGGGCACCGACTTCGCTTTCTGGCTGGGGAACCAGGGCCTGGAATTCACTTCCATGGGCCGTATCTGGCAGATCCTGTTGTTCGTCGGCCTGCTGTTCTGGGCCTTCCTGCTGGGCCGCGGCCTGTGGCCAGCGCTGAAGACCCCCTCGGAAAGCCGCGGCATCGTCGCCATGGTGTTCCTGGCTGCGCTGTGCATCGGCGGCTTCTACGCGACTTCCCTGACCTGGGGCCGCGGCACCCATTATTCGATGATCGAGTACTGGCGCTGGTGGCTGGTGCACCTGTGGGTGGAAGGCTTCTTCGAAGTGTTCGCAACCGCTGTCATTGCGCTGCTGTTCACCCGCCTGGGCCTGATCCGCGCTGCGTCGGCCAATAGCGCCATCATCCTGGAAACCATCGTGTTCCTGTTCGGCGGCATCCTGGGCACTTTGCACCACCTGTATTTCACCGGCACCCCGACCTCGGTGATCGCTATCGGCGCCATGTTCTCGGCACTGGAAGTGGTTCCGCTGTCGCTGATCGGCCTGGAAGCCTACCGCAACTACAAGCGTTCCAAGGCCGCTCCATGGGTCGGCGCTTACAAGTGGGCCATCCTGTGCTTCATCGCCGTGGGCTTCTGGAATACCGTGGGCGCTGGCCTGCTGGGCTTCTCGATCAACACCCCGATCGCGCTGTACTACATGCAGGGCCTGAACATGACCGCGGCCCACGGCCACGCTGCGCTGTTCGGCGTGTACGGCATGCTCGGCATCGGCCTGATGCTGTTCTGCCTGCGCGGCCTGGTGGAGCGCTTCGCCTGGTCGGACAAGCTGCTGGCCGGTATGTTCTGGACTATGAACATCGGCCTCGCCATGATGGTGTTCATGTCGCTGGTTCCGGCCGGTATCTACCAGGCCGTGGCGTCGATCACCAAGGGCATGTGGTTCGCCCGTTCGCCTGAAGTGGTGCACTCCGCCTTCATGGAAACCGCGGTCTGGCTGCGCGTTCCGGGCGACGTGGTGTTCGCGGTTGGCTGCCTGTTCCTGGCCCTGTTCGCGCTGCGCCTGATCGGCAAGGGCAAGCAGGAAGAAACCGTGGCAGAAGGCGCTGTGCTGGAGAACTGATATGCGCCTGACCGGTCACACTGACTATGCCTTGCGCCTGCTGATGTACCTGGGCCGGCAAATGGACAGGATGGTGACCGTGCAGGAGGTCGCGAAAGCACATGCGATCTCCGAGCATCACCTGCGCAAGGTGGCCCACCGTCTCGGCCAGGCCGGGCTGGTGGACACCTGGCGCGGACGGGCCGGTGGCTTGCGCCTTGCGCTGCCGCCGGCTGCGATTTCGGTGGGCGCCGTGGTGCGCCTGGCCGAAGCCGATTTCACGATTGTTGAATGTTTCAATGCCACGCGCAATACCTGCCATTTAAGCGGCGCCTGCCGCCTGCAGGATGGCTTGCGCAGGGCGACCGAGGCTTACCTTGGCCATCTCGACCGCCAGACCCTGGCGGATTTACTTTGAAGGAACCGTCATGAGTGCGCCTGAAATTTTACTGGAACTGTGCGGCCTGGTGCCGCCGGAACCGATGGAGCGCGTCCTGGAAGCGCTCGACCTGATGCAACCCGGCCAGCATATCCGCATGGTCATCGACCGCGAGCCGGTCCCGCTTTACCGCATCCTTGAACGCAATGGCTACCGCTACGCCACGTCGATGCGCGGCGACTACACCTACGAAATCCTGATCACACAAGTCAACTGATGCAACGCAAGCTGGCGTTCGAGCATACGCCCGGGCTGGCGCTGCCGCTGCGTTTCCTGCTGGCGGCGCCCTGGTTCGGCGCCCTGGCCGGCCTGCTGCTGGTGTGGCAGGGCGCGGAGGCGATGACCACGCGCTGGGCGCCGGCCACGCTGGCCGTCACCCATCTGATCACGCTCGGCTACCTGGGCATGGCCATGGCTGGTTCGCTGCTGCAGATGGTGCCGGTAGTGGCCGGCGTCGAACTGCACTGGGGACGCAAGCTGGCGCCGGGCATCTGGGGCGCTTTGGGCGGCGGCACTTTGCTGCTGGCCTGCGGCTTCCTGTGCGGGCTGCCGTGGTGCCTGCGCGCAGGGGGCGTGCTGCTGGCTGGCGCTTTCGCGCTGCTGGTGGCGGTGCTGGCGCGCGCTTTGGCGCAGCGCTCCTCGCCTGCCGCCTTGCCGGTGGTGGCAGGCATACGCCAGGCGGTGCTGGCGCTTGGCGGCGCAGCCGGTGCCGGTGTGACGCTGGTGGCCGTGCTGGTTGGCGCGGTGCGCCTGCAGCCGGCCGTCTGGACCAATGTGCATGCCGCGTGGGCGCTGGTGGGCTGGGTCGGCGTGCTGGTGGTGTCGGTGGTGTTCCAGGTCGTGCCGATGTTCCAATCCACCCAATTGTTCCCGCGCCCGCTGGCGTTTGCCTTGCCGCCATTGACCATGGCCGGGCTGGCGCTGTGGACGGCCGGCTATCTGGCTGACCGTCCGTGGCAGTGGATGGGCGCGGGCCTGGCAGGCGTGTGCCTGGCGGTGTTTGCGGTGTATACGCTCCTTTTGCTGAAGCGCCGCAAGCGGGCGGCGGATGTGTCGACCTGGTACTGGTGGCTGGCACTCGGAGCGTTGCTGGCAAGTGTGGTGCTCCAGCTATGCCCGCGAGGGGGCGACAAGTCGCTGGTGCTGGGCGTGCTGTTTATTGGCGGCTTTGCCGTGTCGGCGGTGAACGGCATGCTGTACAAGATCGTGCCGTTCCTGCTTTGGTACCACGGCCAGCATGCCGGCTGCGATGTGCCGGGCGTGCGGCAGATGATGCCGGACAGCGAGCCGCGCGTGCAGCTGGCTTGGCATGCGGCCAGCGTCGTGCTGCTGTTGGGCGCCGCCCTGGCCCCCGGCTGGTTGGCCCAGCTGGCGGGGGCCGTGCTGGCGGCGGCTTGCATGCGCCTGGGGTTTGACCTGGCGCTGGCTGCGGTCAGCCTTCGTAGGCCCGCAAGCGCGCAGAATCCAGAATCCTGATCTGGCGGCCGTTCACGGCAATCATGCCCTGGTCGGCCAGTTCGTGCAGTACGCGCGAGAAGTATTCCGGCGTCAGGTTCAAACGCGAGGCGAGCAGCTTTTTGCTGACCGCCAGCGTGATCTCCGAACCGTCCGCCGCATCATCATCCTTCAATAGATAGCCGATTATGCGCTGGCTGCCGGAGCGCAGCGAGTAGGCTTCCACATCCGAAATCAGGCCGTGCAGGCGGCGGCTCATGCCGGCCAGCATGCGGCGTGCGAACTGCGGGTTGCGTGCCAGCTCGGCGAATACGGTGTGCTTGGAGATATGCAGCAGCATGCAATCGCTGACTGCGTGGGCGGTGACGATGTAGGGCTTTTCCATGAACATCAGCGCCTCGCCGAAGCTGTGGCCGGGACCGATGATCTCGACGATCTTCTCGTTGCCCTGGGATGAGAGGAAACTGAGTTTGACCTGGCCGAAGATGACCATGTGGAATCCAACGCATGGATCGCCGCGCTGGAACACTGCGCTACCACGCGGAACGTGATGCTCGGTGGTGCCGGCAGCCACGAGCGACAGCTCCTCCGGCGCCAGGTCTGCGAACAGGGGCAGTCGCTTGAGGAACTCGCGCGGGTCGATTTTTGGGCTTGGCATTTGCTTCTCCTGAAATGACAAAAGGACCCGCATGCGGCGGGTCCTGTTTTGGTGTGGCTAATGTCGGTTTAGTGGCCCGAATCGCCGTCAGGCTTGCTGTTGGTCTTGAAGACTTCGGGGTTGTCCTTGCCAACCACGTGCATCAGACCGACCAGGCCTTTTTCCATGCGCGACAGCGCGTGGTCGACCAGGATCAGGCGCCCCGGCACTTCCACCTTGAACTCGACCATCGTGGCGCCGCCCGGAGCCACGGTGGTGGTCTGGATGTTGTGCAGCGGTGGCGAGGTCAGGTCGCCCTGGTTGTAGACGCGGTCGAACACTTCGCCGATCACGTGGAAGCTGGAGGTGGCGTTAGGGCCGCCGACGCCGAAGAAGATGCGGACCGTTTCGCCAACCTTGGCTTCCATGCGGTGGGTCTTGGTCAGCGCGTCATGGGTGCCGTTGAACATCAGGTGCTCCGGCTGTTCGGCCAGCAGCTTGTCCAGCGAGAATTCGGCTTCGCCTGGGGTGCCGTGCTTCTGGGCGGTGTACAGCTCGCCTTGCATCACGTAGAACTCGCGGTCCACTGGGGGCAGGCCGCCTTCAGGTTCGACCAGGATCATGCCGTACATGCCGTTGGAGATGTGCTGGGCCACCATCGGGGTCGCGCAGTGGTACACGTACAGGCCAGGATTGAGGGCCTTGAAGGTGAAGCTCTTGGTGCTGCCGGGAGCCGCCTGGGTCACCGCAGCGCCGCCGCCAGGGCCGGTCACGGCATGGAAGTCGACCGAGTGGATCATGTGGCTGTCTTTGGCGTTCGACATGTCCACGTTCACGGTGTCGCCGACGCGGACGCGGATGAACGGGCCCGGCACCTTGCTGTTGAAGGTCCAGTATTTGTAGGTGGTGCCGTCAGCCAGCTGGCCCAGGATTTCGGTGGTGTCCAGCTTGACGTTCACGGTCTGCGGACCGCGCTTGCCGATCGGGGTGCCGACCGACATCGGGTTCTGGGAAATATCCGCCGCCAGCACCGCAGGCTTGGCTTCGCCGTCGCCCACGATGATCTTGCCGATCATGCCCGCCGCCACGTGGCCGGGCAGGGTGCAGATGTAGGTGAATTCGCCCTTCTTGTCGGCCTTGAACACGATTGCGGTCGATGCGCCCTTGTCTTTCAGCTGGTTCGACTTTGCCTTGAAGTCGGGGACCGAAATGTCGTGGGTGGCGCCGTCGCCGTTCACCAGGTTGATCTGCACCACGGCGCCTACCGGTACGCGCAGGGTAGGGTTGGCCTTGCCCTTGGTATCGCCGGAATCGCTGATAAAGACCAGTTTACCGTCTGCGATATCGGTGCGCAGGGTGTAAGTCACATCGGGGCGGTACTTCACGGCGGTGCTGCCGTTGCCACCGTGCTGGCCGTGTTGTGCGTAGGCTGGCGCGAGGGTTGCGGCGCCGATCACCAGCGCTGCGATGGCTTTTGACATCAAGGTCGGTTTCATTTTCTTCTCACAGGTTTGTCCGGCACGGAATTGCGCCGTTCGACAGACAAATCTTAGTTTTGAAATGTATGTTTAAGAATTGATGCAGGTCAAATTATTGAGAAGAACTGGAAAGAAACTCCCGCGCGACGCTCCTACAACGCCAGGCGCGGCAAGCGTGCCAGGAAGGCGTCGCGGATTTCCTGCCCGCTGCTGCTGCCTGCCTGGGCGAAGACGATGCGTTTGCCATCGCGCTCCAGCCAGCCGACGTACCAGCCGACATTGCGGCCGCTGCCGGTCTTGCCGAAGACTTGCCAGCCGCCGACCGGCTCGGGGCGGCGCACCAGTGCCGCTGCCGTGTCATAGGCTAGCGCTTGCAGGCCGAGTTCGCGCTGCACCACGCGGCGCAGGAAGCCGATCTGTTCGTCCGGTGAGATGCGCAGCGAGGAGTTCAGCCAGGACATGGTGAGACCGTTGTCCTTGCCCTTGTCGCCGCTGACGTCCCGGTTGCCGTAGCCGAAGCGCTGCACGTAGGCGCTGAAACGCTGCGCGCCCATTTGCTCGGTCAGGCGCTGCGAATACCAGACCACGGATTCGGCCATCCACGAGCTGGGGTCATGCGGCTGGCGCCAGACGGGGCGCCAGTCGGCGTAGCCTTCCTTGAAGGGCAGCACCGGCGCGTGCTCGTCGCGCAAGATGCCGGCATCGTAGCCCATGAGGGCGATGGGCAGCTTGAAGGTGGACATGGGCGGCAGGCGTTGATCGCATACGCCTTCATGCACCAGCCACTTGCCGGTGGCGGCATCGGCCACGGCCAGGCAGTGTTCAGTGGAAAACGCGGGCAAAGGGAGGCCCAGCCCTGCTGCAAGCAGGGCGACGAATTTGCGGTCCATGTTATGTCTCCGGTTAGAGTTTGCTGAGTTGCGCCGGGAGCTGGCGCAGGAAGGCTTCCTTCAGGCGCGGGCCGGCAGCGCCTTCAATTTCCTTGTCGTCCTGGTGCATGCGGGCGAACACGATGGTGCGCTCGCCGTTGGTGGCCCAGCCTACGAACCAGCCGTAGGAGCGCGAGTAGTCGTCCTTGCCGTCCGGGCCAAGAGGCGCGCCGGTGCCGGTCTTGCCAAAGACTTGCCAGCCGCCGGGCAGCTCGGCCACTTTCAGCAGGCCGGCTGTTTGCTCGTAAGCGTGCGGCGCAAGTCCCAGCTCGCGGCGCACCAGGCGGCGCAGGAAGGCCGTTTGTTCGTCGGCCGAAATCTGCAGCGAAGATCCCATCCACGACCACTTCAGGCCATTGTTCTTGCCTGCGTCGCCGCGCGTGTCGCCATTGCCGTAGCCGAAACGCTGCACGTAGTTGCTGAAGCGTTGCTCGCCAAGCTGGCCTGTGACTTGCTGCGCATACCAGGAGGCGGACAGGCGGATCCACTCTTTGGGATCGAGGTCGCGCCGCCATTCCTTGCGGCCGGCCTTGTAGCTGTCACGGTAGGGCAGCATCGGCGCGTGCTGGTCGCGCAGGAAGCCGCTGTCGTAACCCATCAGGCTGACCACGATATTGAAGGTAGAAACCGGCGTGATGCGGGTCGCGCAATCGCCATCGCGCAGCAGGGACTTGCCGCTGGCGGCGTCGACGAAAGTGGTGCAGTCCAGCGCCGCCATCGATTGCGCGGAGGGCGAAACGCTCCATGCCAAGGCCGGCTGCAAGGCGAAATTGCCGCCTGCAATGGCCAGCAGCAGCGCCACGGTAGCTGCGCGCGCCCACATGGCGCGGCGTGCATTGCCAGGCGTGCGGATCAGCGATACGCGCTCGCTCAAGGTGTTGGCGTCGATGCTGCCGAAGGCCAGGGCGCCTTGCGGCGCAAGGTGCTGCAGCTTGAGTTGCGCCACCAGTGCAGCCGCATATGCCTTGCGCTGTGCCGGCGGGCGGCCGCGCAGCACGTCGCGGTCGCAGCCAAGTTCCTGCGCCCAGGTCAGGTTGGCCCGCAGCAGGCGCATGAAAGGGTTGAACCACAACAGGGTTTGCAGCAGGACGCCCGCAGCCATCCACTGCAGGTCGTGGCGGCGCAGGTGGGTCATTTCGTGTTCGACGATCAGCTCACGCTGCAGCGGATCAAAGCCGCCGAGGTGGCGCGGCAGCAGCAGGCGAGGGCGGAACAGGCCAAGCAGCATCGGCGAGATCGGCGCATCGACTTCGACGATGTCGGCGCCGGCGGCGGCGCGCCGGGTGCCGCTTTCGGCCAGGCGGTCCAGCATGCGCTGGGCGCGGCTCAGGCTCACAAGCGACCAAACCAGTCCGGCCAGGTAGACGGCAAACCACAACTGCGCGCCAAGCAGCAGCCAGGATCGCGCGTCTGCCGCGTTGTCCTCGTCCCGCGGCGCGGCAGCCAGTGCATGGCGCAGGCTGGCGGGCTTGGGCGGCGCGATGTAGTGCGTCACCGTTTCGGTCGCCACCTCGAGCGGCGGAATCAGGCGCACGCGCTGGCTGTGCGGCAGCAGGAGCAATGCGAAAGTCGCCAGCACGGTGAGTTGGCCGAACAGCCAAAGCGAACGTTGTGCCGCCAAAGCGGGTAACCAGCGCCGCAGCGCCGCGCTCAACACCCACACGCTGAAGCCCGCCGCGAAGCAGCCCAGGCTCGCGAGCAGGAAGCGCATGATGAGAAGGTCGAAGTCGTTCATGCCGGGGCATCCTCGTCAGGCCAGTCGGACAGCATTTGCTCGAGTTGCGCCAGTTCGCTGGCATCCACCAGCTTACTGCCAGCGAACATATTCACGGGCAGCGGCGTGTCGAGTTCCATGATGCGGCTGCCGAAATCGCGGGCGTAGGCGGCCAGCGTCTCGACCTTATCGAGCAAGGCCTCGTAGACCTGTACGCCGTGGCGCACGTGCTGGGCCACCATCTCCTTCTCCATCATCCGCTCCACCGTCTTGCGGGTGGACGAGAACGACCAGCCCAGCTCACCCTCCACGGCGGTGTGGATTTCGCGTGCACTCAAAGGCGCCTGCCGCCAGAGCGCTTTCAGGACGCAGAGTTCAGGTGTCGAAGGAATGGACATGGTGAGCAGGGTTTGTGACAATTGGCTCCAGTATGCGACAAATGTCACAATCGTGTCAATGATTTCAATTTGTTGACGCAGTCAACAAATTTGCTCTACACTTTTTGCATGACTGATACCGACCTGAATAACCGCGTCGCCGCGGTCCGCTCCTTCAACCGCTTCTTCACCCGCCAGATCGGCGTGCTGCGTGAAGGCCTGCTGCATAGCGACTTTACCCTGACCGAAACGCGCGTGCTGTATGAGTTGGCGCACCACGGCGAGCAGCCATCCAGCGCCTTATGCCGCGACCTTGGGCTGGACCGTGGCTACCTTAGCCGCATCGTCGCCAAGTTCGAAGGCGCTGGCCTGGTCAGGAAGGTGCCATCGGCAACTGACGCCCGTTCCAAGACGCTGCAGATGACCGAACACGGTCGCGAAGTCTATGAGCCCTTGGACCGTAGTTCGCGCGAAGAGGTAGGGGAAATGCTGTCCCAGTTGGGGGAGGACGACCAGCTGCGCTTGCTGGAAGCCATGGGCACCATCCGCGAACTGCTCGGCAAGCAGGCCGGCATGAAATACGCCCAACCCTTCGTGTTGCGCACGCATGTCCCGGGCGACCTGGAGTGGATCACACGCCGCCATGGCGAGTTCTACGGCAAGCAACTGGGATGGGATGCCAGTTTCGAAGCGCTGGTCGGTCAAATCTGCGCCGACTTTGAACGCAATTTCAACCCCGCGCTGGAGCGCTGCTGGATCGCGGAAATGGACGGCCAGCGGGTCGGCTCGATCGCGGTAGCGCAAAGCGGTGAAGAAGGCGTCGCCAAACTGCGCCTGCTGCTGGTGGAAGAGCAAGCGCGCGGCTACGGCCTCGGCTCCACGCTGGTGGACGAGTGCCACCGCTTCGCCCGCGCCGCCGGCTACCGCGCCATGCAGCTTTGGACCACCGACCAGCAGCAAGAGGCACGCAAAATCTATATGAGCAAAGGCTACCAACTGGTCGCCAGCGAGCCAGTCCACGCCTTTGGCAAAGACATGGCCAATGAAACGTGGCGGCTGGATCTTTCCCAGGCGAGTTGTTAACTGTTTCTGTGGAAAACTCTGTTAACAAGGGGCATGCGATCGAGCTAAGCCTATGATTTTGCGCGACAAAATTTTCGTGCGCAAAATAGTGGCAAACGTGAATGTTTGCCTTAAATGTAATGCTGGGTGATGGCGCCGTCTTCGGCGATGGCGATCCAGCCGCCGCGTGGAGGCGTGGATTCAGGTTCCCAGTCCGGCAGGACGTAGCGGCGGGTGCCGGCGACTTCATGCAGGGCAGGGCGGTGGGTGTGGCCGTGGATCATGATGGCGGTGCCGGTTTGCGCAAACACGTCGGCAATCGCTTCCGGCGTCACATCCATGATTTCGTAGGACTTTTCGGCGTGGCCTTGCTTACTCTGCTCGCGCAGGCCGGCAATGATCTGCTTGCGCTGCTCTAGCGGCATGGACAGGAATTGCTGCTGCCACGCTGGCTGGCGCACTTGCGCGCGGAAGGCCATGTATTTGACGTCTTGTGTGCACTGGGCGTCGCCGTGCAGCAGCACGATGCGCTGGCCGTAGGCGTCGATGACCCAGGTTTCGGGCAGCAGGGTCAGGCCCGCCGCGGTGGCGAACTGTTCGCCGACCAGGAAATCGCGGTTGCCCGCGATCCAGAATAGCTGCACGCCCGCGTCGCTCACGCGGCGCAGGGCGGTCACAATCTGCTGGTGGAAGGGCTCCGGCAGGTCATCATCACCCGCCCAATATTCAAAAATGTCGCCCAGCAGGTAGAGCTGCCTTGCACCCAGCGCATGTTCGTCGAGGAAGCGCAGGAAGGCTTCCGTCAGCACCGGCCGCGCCGGCTGCAAATGCAGGTCTGATACGAAGAGAATCAATTACGCTGCTTCGATCTTTTCGATGATGATGTCTTCCGCTGGCACGTCAGCGAACATGCCGGAACGGGTGGTCTTCACGCCTTTGATGGCGTCAACCACTTCGGTGCCTTCGGTAACTTTACCGAACACGGCGTAGCCCCAGCCGTCCTGGCCTGGGTAGTCCAGGAAGGAGTTGTTCTTCACGTTGATGAAGAACTGGGCCGATGCGGAGTGAGGAGCCGAGGTGCGGGCCATGGCCAGGGTGTATGGCTCGTTCTTCAGGCCGTTCTTGGCTTCGTTTTCCACGGTCTTGTCAGCGGGCTTCTGCTTCATGCCTGGCTCGAAACCGCCGCCCTGGATCATGAAACCATCGATCACGCGGTGGAAGATGGTGTTGTTGTAGTGGCCAGCATTCACGTAGTGCAGGAAGTTCTCAACAGTCTTAGGCGCTTTTTCGGCGTCCAGTTGGGCAACGATGGTGCCTTTGTTGGTGGTGATGGTGATGGTGGTCATCTTGTTGTCCTTTTGTGTTTCTAAAAAAGCGTTATTTTACAGGCTCCTGCACCGGAGCAGGAGTGGGCTCCTGAATCGGGGCCGGTTGCGCCGGCGGCGCGGGTTCGACAGCCGGGGCCGGGGCGACTGGCTCAGGAGGCGCTGGCGGCACGATCCGGTTCTTCAGGATGGTGGTCGATTTAATCACGACCGGGTGGACCGGGATGTTCTGGAAGCCCGGCTTGTCGTCCACCAGCAGGACCTTGATCTTGTCGACCGTTTCCTTACCCTGGATGACCTTGCCGAACACGGCGTAGCCGTGGCCCTTGGCGTTCGGGTAGTCCAGGCCGATATTGTCCACCACGTTGATGAACCATTGCGACTGGCCGGAGTCCGGCGAGTCGTGGCGCGCCATGGAGAGGGTGTAGGCCAGGTTGGACAGGCCGTTCTTTTCTTCGCTCTTGATGGTCGGACGCAGCGGCTGCTTGGTTTTCAGGTCGGCGGTATAGCCGCCGCCTTGCACCATGAAGCCGTTGATCACGCGGTGGAAAATGGTGTCCTTATAGAAGCCGCTCTTCACGTAGGCCAGGAAATTGGCGGTCGAGATCGGCGCTTTTTCCTGGTCCAGCTCGACAATGATTTCGCCCAGGTTGGTCTTGATCGACACTTGCGGGTTGTCGGCTGCCAGGGCGATGCCGGTGGCGGCCAGCAGGCTGCCGGTGACGATGCCGGCGGCGAAAGCAAACCAGGTTAACTTCTGCTTTATTGTTTTCTTCATAAGTTTTGATACTCGCGTGGTCGAAATTTTCAGTGCTATACTTCGGCAGACGTTCCATTCTAACAAAGTAGAACTATAACAAAGGGTGGGCTTATCCCCCTGTAACTCACCGAGCACCGGTGCGGCGCCCCAGGCGTTTCGCGCCCTTTGCCCGTTTACTTCTAGTCCGATGAGCAATTTAAAGATTTACAACACGCTGGCACGCGAAAAGCAGTCGTTCAAACCCATTGAGGCGGGCAAAGTCCGGATGTACGTCTGTGGCATGACCGTTTACGACTACTGCCACGTGGGCCACGGCCGCATGTTGATGGCGTTCGACGTCATCTACCGCTGGCTGAAGGCATCGGGCTACGAGGTGCGCTATGCGCGCAATATCACCGACATCGACGACAAGATCATCAAGCGCGCGGTCGAGAACAAGGAAACCATCGGCCAGCTGACCGGCCGCTTCATCCAATACATGGACGAAGATTGCCAGGCCCTGGGCATCCTGGAACCGACCGACGTGCCTAAAGCGACCCAATACGTGCCGCAAATGCTGGGCATTATTGAGAAGCTGGAAGCGAAAGACCTGGCCTACAAGGCGGCTGACGGCGACGTCAATTACGCCGTGCGCCAGTTCGAAGGCTACGGCAAGCTGTCCGGCAAGTCGCTGGACGACCTGCGCGCCGGCGAGCGCGTGGACGTCAACACCGGTAAGCGCGACCCGCTCGACTTCGTGCTGTGGAAGGCTGCCAAGGAATCCGAACCGGAAGAGGTGAAGTGGGATTCCAAGTGGGGCAAGGGCCGTCCGGGCTGGCACATCGAGTGCTCGGCGATGTCCTGCTCCCTGCTGGGCGAGACCTTCGACATCCACGGCGGCGGCGCCGACCTGCAGTTCCCGCACCACGAGAACGAAATCGCCCAGTCGGAAGGCGCGTCCGGCAAGACCCTGGCCAATTACTGGATCCACAACGGCTTCGTGCGCGTGGATGGCGAGAAGATGTCCAAATCCCTGGGCAATTTCTTTACCATCCGTGAAGTACTGAAGATGTTCGACGCCGAAGTGGTGCGCTTCTTCATCCTGCGCGCCCATTACCGCAGCCCGCTGAACTACTCCGACGTGCATCTGGAAGACGCGCGCGGTGCGCTGACCCGCCTGTACACCGCGCTGGACGGCGTGGAAGGCGACGGCCAGCCGCTGGACTGGAACGAAGAGAATGCCAAGCGCTTCGCCGAAGCGATGGACGACGACTTCAACACCCCGATCGCGGTGTCGGTGCTGTTCGACCTGGCGTCGGAAGTGAACAAGACCAAATCCCCAGTCGCCGTGCGCCAGCTGAAAGGCCTGGCCGCCGTCCTGGGCCTGCTGGAGCGCAGCCCGGAGGAATTCCGCAAGGCCGCCCCGAAAGGCGCAGCAGGCGAGGGCATGGACGAAGCAGCCATCGAGGCCGCCATTGCCAGCCGCGCCGCGGCCAAGAAGTCGCGCGACTTCGCCACTGCCGACAAGGTGCGTGCCGACCTGCTGGCAGCCGGCATCGTCCTCGAAGACAAGCCTGACGGCACCACCAACTGGCGCCGCGCGTAATGGTTCTAACCAGGGAAAACGGGGAACAGGCCCCGGTGCCACCGTATTGGGAGGAAGCCAAGGCGGAACTCATGAAGCGCGACCGCATCATGAACCGCCTGATCCCCCAATTCGGCGATCTGCACCTGGTTGGCCATGACGACCCGTTCATTACCCTGGCGCGCGCCATCGTCAACCAGCAGGTGACGACCCAGGTGGCCAATGCGGCCTGGGCCAAGCTGCTGGAAACTTGTCCAAAATTTACTCCGGCGGCGGTGCAAAAAGCCGGCGCCGCGACGCTGGCGGGCTGTGGCCTGTCCAAGCGCAAGGCCGAATACATCCTGGATTTGGCCGACCATTTCAAGAATAAGAAGGTCCACGCCGCCCAATGGGCGCAGATGGATGACGAGGCGGTGATCGCCGAACTGGTTCAGATCCGCGGCATTACGCGCTGGACAGCAGAGATGTTTTTGATATTTAATCTGCTCCGTCCCAATGTGCTGCCGCTGGACGACAGCCGTCTGATCGCTGGTATCAGCCACAACTATTTCTCGGGCGAGCCGGTGTCGCGCAGTGATGCGCGCGAGGTTTCCGCCAACTGGGAACCGTTCCGGACGGTCGCCACCTGGTATTTATGGCGTAGCCTGGACCCGGTTCCGGTAAAATAGCGCAAATTCTCACCGCACCCCGGCCAGAAGCAGGGTTGCAGTGGTAGCAAAACACTCGGAGGTACAATGATTAAAACGACTTTCCTCAATTTTGAGCAACCGATTGCGGAACTGGATTCCAAGATCGAAGAGCTGCGTTTCGTACAAGACGATTCGGCTGTCGACATTTCGGAGGAGATCGACCGCCTGGCCAAGAAGAGCCAACAGCTGACCAAAGACATCTACGCCAAGTTGACTCCTTGGCAAGTTTCCCAGATCGCCCGCCACCCACAGCGTCCATACACCATGGACTACGTGAACGAGATCTTCACCGACTTCCACGAGCTGCACGGCGACCGCACCTATGCGGACGACCAGTCCATCGTGGGCGGTTTCGCCCGTTTCAACGGCCAGCCATGCATGGTGATCGGCCACCAGAAGGGCCGCGATACCAAAGAGCGCGCGATGCGCAACTTCGGTATGCCGAAGCCGGAAGGCTACCGCAAGGCCATGCGCCTGATGAAGCTGGCCGAAAAGTTCAACCTGCCTATCTTCACCTTCGTTGACACCCCTGGCGCATTCCCAGGCATCGACGCGGAAGAGCGCGGCCAGTCGGAAGCGATCGGCCACAACCTGTACGTGATGGCGGAACTGAAAGTGCCGCTGATCGCCACCATCATCGGCGAAGGCGGCTCCGGCGGCGCGCTGGCGATTGCGGTGGGCGACTCCGTGCTGATGCTGCAATACGCGACCTACTCGGTGATTTCGCCGGAAGGCTGCGCATCGATCCTGTGGAAGACCTCCGAGCGCGCATCCGACGCGGCGGAAGCACTGGGCCTGACCGCGCACCGCCTGAAGGCCATCGGCCTGGTCGACAAGATCGTCAACGAGCCGCTGGGCGGCGCGCATCGCGATCCGAAGGAAATGGCCAAGCTGCTGAAGCGCGCACTGGCTGATTCCCTGCGCCAGTTCCAGGGTGTGAAGACCAAGGACCTGCTGGCAGCCCGCCACGAAAAGCTGATGGGCTACGGCAAGTTCAAAGAAACCACCTCCCAAGAGTAATGCGCCACCCCAGCGCCTCCCAGATTTTCGAGCAGGCGCTGTCCCAGGTTCCGCATGCTGCGGAACAATCCCTCGCCATCGCTTACAGCGGTGGCCTGGACAGCAGCGCCTTGTTGCACCTGGCTGCCGCCTATGCGGCTGCCAGCGGCCGCAGGGTGTTCGCCTTCCACATCCACCACGGTTTGAGCCCCAACGCAGACGCGTGGGAAGCGCATTGCCGCGCCGAATGCGCACGCCTTGGCGTGGACTTTGCCGTGCGCCGCGTCACGCTCGACGACCGCAGCGAAAACTCGGCCCGTAAAGCGCGCTACGCAGCACTGGGCGCGCTATGCGTCGAACACGGTGCCGCCCAGCTGCTTACCGCCCACCACCTGGACGACCAGGCGGAAACGATACTGCTGCAGCTGCTGCGCGGTTCCGGCCCCGCCGGCCTGTCCGGCATGGACACCTCCAACCGCGCCGCCGGCCTGCTCGGCACGGAAGATGTGCTGCTGGTGCGCCCGCTGCTCTCGGCCAGCCGCGCCCAGCTCGAAGACTATGTGCGCGAGCATGGCATCGCCCATATCGAGGACGAATCCAACGCCGACACCCGCTACGCCCGCAACGCCTTGCGGCACGAGGTGATGCCGCGCCTGGCCGCCGCCTTCCCCGGCTTCCAGGAACGCTTCGCCCGCAGCGCGCGCCACGCCCAGTCGGCGCAGCGCCTGCTGACCGAGCAGGCGGCGGAAGACCTGCATGCCTGCCTGGCGGGCGGCGAGGGCGGTCCACGCGATGCGCGCGCCAGCCTGGACATGGTGCGTGTGCGCGCGCTGAGCGCCGACCGCGTTTCCAACCTGCTGCGCCACTGGTTCACCGAGCGCGGCATCCGCCTGCCATCGTCAAACTGGCTGGCCGAGATGCAGGAACAGGCCCTGACCGCGCGCGACGACGCCAACCTGAAGGTGGTCCATCCCGACTGCGAAGTGCGACGCCACCGCGAGCGCCTGTACCTGGTGCCGCGCCGCGCCGAGGCGGACGCCGAGCTGCAGGAAAGCTTCCGCTGGAACGGCGAGACCCACATCGACTTCCCGCAATTCGGCGGCACCCTGCATTTCGAACTGGCCCCTCTCGGCCTCGACCCCGACTGGCTGCGCCAGCAAATGCTGACCATCGCCTTCCGCACCGGCGGCGCCAAGCTCAAGCCAGCCCGCAACCGCCCCACGCGCACCCTCAAGCAGCACTACCAAACGCTTGGCATCCCCGCCTGGGAGCGCGAACGCATGCCGATGATATCGATCCCCGGCCATACACTCTATGCGGGCGGGATCGGCATGGATTGCCATAAACTGACCCAAGGTCCAGATCATCGTTTGGTATTCCGCTGGGAAACCAAATAATTTTTGCCAACAAATGTCTATACATATGAACTTATGCCAAATAGGTATGAGTGTATGACCTTTTTGACTTGAGATTTTGCAGCGCAGCATGTAGAGTAAAGGGCTCCCTTTATCACATCAATGCGGAAAAATCAGCATGGCTTTAATCGTTCACAAGTACGGCGGCACGTCGATGGGCTCGACGGAACGCATCAAGAACGTCGCGCGTCGCGTCGCCAAGTGGCACGACGCAGGACACCAGGTGGTGGTAGTACCGTCGGCAATGTCCGGCGAAACCAACCGTCTGATTGCCCTGGCAAAGGAAATCCAGAACCCGCCAGACCCACGCGAATTGGACATGATCGCCTCCACCGGCGAGCAGGTGTCCGTGGGCCTGCTGTCGATGGCGCTGCAAGCCATTGGCAAGGACGCGATTTCCTACACCGGCTGGCAAGTAGCGATTAAAACCGATTCCGCCTTCACCAAAGCCCGCATCCAGTCGATCGAAGACGGCCGCGTGCGCGAAGACCTGGACAAGGGCCGCATCGTGATCATCACCGGCTTCCAGGGCGTGGACGAGAACGACAATATCGCCACCCTGGGCCGCGGCGGTTCCGATACTTCCGCTGTGGCGATTGCCGCCGCGCTGAAGGCCGACGAATGCCTGATCTACACCGATGTCGACGGCGTCTACACCACCGACCCGCGCGTGGTATCCGAAGCGCGCCGCCTGAAGGCGATTACGTTTGAAGAGATGCTGGAACTGGCTTCGCTGGGCTCCAAAGTCCTGCAAACCCGCTCGGTGGAATTCGCCGGCAACTACCGCGTACCGACCCGCGTGCTGTCCTCGCTGACCGATCCGCTGATGGATCTGGAAGAAGAAGCCAACTCGGGCACCCTGATTTCGTTTGAGGAAGATAAACACATGGAACAAGCAGTCATCTCCGGCATCGCCTTCAACCGCGACGAAGCCAAAATCACCGTGCTGGGCGTGCCAGACCGTCCAGGCATCGCTTACCACATCCTGGGCCCGGTCGCCGACGCCAACGTCGAAGTCGACATGATCATCCAGAACCAGGCGGTCGACGGCAAGACTGACTTCACCTTCACCGTGTCGCGCAACGACTACCAGAAGGCGATGGATGTGCTGCACAACGAAAAGGGCGAGATCGGCCACCACACCCTGGTTGGCGACGCCAAAGTGTCCAAGATCTCCGTGGTCGGCGTGGGCATGCGCTCGCACGTGGGCGTGGCATCGAAGATGTTCCAGACCCTGGCGGAAGAGGGCATCAACATCATGATGATCTCCACCTCCGAGATCAAGATTTCCGTGCTGATCGACGAGAAATACATGGAGCTGGCTGTGCGTGCACTGCACAAAGCCTTCGAACTGGAAAAAGCATAAATATTTCCAAAAAAGCCGCTGTATTACCCTTGACCAAAGCAGGGTCGGTCTTTAATATAGCGGTCGCGTTGACGCAGTAATGCACCAACGAGGAGGCGTGGCCGAGTGGCCGAAGGCACTTCCCTGCTAAGGAAGCATACGGGCAAAACCTGTATCGTGGGTTCGAATCCCACCGCCTCCGCCAGATTCAAGCAAAAAGCCCCGAGGGAACTCGGGGCTTTTTGTTTCTCAACGTTCAAAAGAAATATCTGGCAATCATGCCGGCCACACCAATGGCGATCGATACGGCGATCGTGGTTAACCATTGCCGGGTGCGCTTTGCTTCGGCACTGCGAGCTGCGGCTTCGGCGCGGCCCTCTGCAACGACACGCTCAATGCTCGCGCGGAGCTCTTTGAAATTCCGCTCATTTGCGGCGCGCTCGTCAGCCAATTTCTTGTCGAATTGCTCGCTCTGCCGATCTATTCGCTCTCTCAGCTTTTCGAAACCGTCTTCGACGTAAGTGCGAAGTCGCACCACCTCGTCATGAAGTAAATCAACGGATCGCTGCAAGCGCATTGTGCTTTCGCGCAGTGTTTCCACTTCGGCTTCCAGTTTGGTGATTCGTGTTTGGTCGTCCGTACGGCCTCCCCGTTGTCCTTTTGACTTTGGCCCATCGGGAAGGCTGCGGTTTTGATGTTAGGCAGGCGGCGGCCATAAAAGTTCAAATTTTTTATCGGAGAACCGGGCCTTCTGTTGTATAAACTCGTCCATACATTGCATTGGGGAGTGGGTGACGAGTGCGACGGTCGAGCTATTTTGCGTTGATGATCTTGGCTGCTATCGCCGGAGTTACGATGGGCTACCATTTGTATGCACATCCTGACGCGAGAGCTGAGAGTGGACAGCGCCCAGTTCCTTCCCGTGTTTTCAAACCGGACATTGAGGTACGCCAAAATGTGAGCGCGATCGATGCCGCGCCGACGGTGCAACGAATGCAGCTACAGTTTGAGACTGCCCCAAACTATGCAGCCTTCATTCAAGAGGCAATGCAAAGACCGGAGGAGGGCGGGCGCTTCTACGCGACACTGGCCTACATTAAGTGCCAGGAAATCGCTCCATTCAAATTCCCAGCGACCGATCACGATCCCCAGCGCGAGCACGCCCGTAAAGAAGTCCTGGAACTGAAGCAGCGATGCGCAGGCGTGGCAGCGCAGTTTCCGAGCGAAGTGACCTTTATGGCGGGAATCAAGCGTGCTAACAGCCGAGGGGCAGTGGACCCGCTGCTGCCGCCAGGAGGCCTGGCGCCGGCCAGCAGTCCTGATGCGGCGACCCAACATATTCAGCAAGCGGTGCGCAGCGGCTCTCCATACCTGCTTGCTGCGGCGTTGGAAATAAATGTGGAACATTATGCGGAATCGTTGTCGCCAGCATTCGCCGATGGCGCCAATCGCGAATTGCTGTTCCGCGCCGCTGCTGCCGCGAGTTGTGAGATAACTGGTACCTGTGCGAGTAATATCCGCGTGTTAGTGCCCTGTGCGACCGAGGGCGACTGCGATCATAGTGACTTGCGCGCTTTGCTGCGTGAGGATTTAGAGCCTGCGGCGCAAGAGCTCTTTGATCAGACGCGCAAGAAAATAATGAAAATTGGCTCGAACTAGGCGGCCGCAAGCCAGAAATTGCCCCTACCTGTCGCTCGCCTCGGTCCTCGACAAGTTCCCCGCTTGCTGGAAATAAATAACTGTATATAATCACAGTATTTTCAACAAGCCAACTTTGGGGCGGGATGATGGAAGATTTGGTGGAAGACGTGCTGGTGCAGGAAGATCGCCTGTGGCAGGGCAATGGTTGGACTGCGCGCGTGATCAAGAACGAAGACGATGACGGCTGGGCGGTGGCGATGGTGAAGGATGGCGAGGCGGAGCCCGCGCTGGTTGGGCCCTGGACCATGGGGCGCGACAAGAAGAACCCGAAGCCGCTCGACGTTGGCGCCTTCAACACCCTGGTCAAGACGGCTAACGAAGTAATCCGCCGCCATGAGCAGCAACTGCACGCGCAGCTGCACAAGAGCGTGCGTGTACACACCATCGGCGCGGCCTACATCACTGTCAACCTCGACATCACGCCGGATGAAGATGACCCCTACGCCACCCTGACGGCCTTCGATCCTTTCGGTGAGGAGCAGGCGCAAGTCCGCGTGGCGCCAAACTTCAAACTGAGCGTCGCCAGCGCGACGGCCTGGATGGAGTCGGGTTACCGCAAGCCTTCCGCAGCATGAGCGGCTTTGATGTCGCCCGTACTGCAACTGCATGGGCGAAGGGATGGAGCCTGACACGGGGCAAAGCCTCCCCCGTCAGCCAGCCATACGGCTGCAAGATCGCCCTTGGTCAGCCTGACCATTGCGAGCGCCACGTGGTGACGGGCGACGACGAGGATGTGCTTCGCGAGTTGGCGGGCACCATGCACATTCCCGGCACCTGGCTCAAAGTCTGCGCCCAACCGGAGAAAGTCGCGCCGCTCCTGCATCAGGGCTGGCAGCTCCAGGCGCCGGAATATTTGATGGCAGCGCCCCTGAAAATCGCGACTGCTGCGCCGCCGGAGGGCTATTGCCTGACTGTCTCCACCAATGGCGCAGTCACCGAAGTGGAGCTCAAGGATCAGTATGGGCAGCCGGCCGCCAAAGGCCGCGCTGCGCACCACGACGGCTTTGCGACTTTCGACCAGATCGTGACCGAGCCCGCGCATCAACGTAAAGGTCTTGGCCGCGTGGTGATGGCCGCGCTGTCCAACTACTCCATCGCCCAGGGCGCCGAAGTGGGCGTGCTGGTCGCGACAGAGCAGGGCCGCGCCCTCTACCAGGCAATCGGCTGGACCTTGGTGTCGCCGATGACAGCGGCCGTTGTCGTGTAAGGGGACTTTGTCCTACAACGAACGCGGGATCGCGCCGATAGCGGTGGGAGCAGGGCAGGCGCACCATGGCGGCATCCGAGTTGGAGGAGGATGCAATCATGGTCAGCAAGGAAAAGATCAATCCCGTTGCGCCCGACAGTTTGCAGGGCCGGGCGCCCGGTGTGGCGCCGGCCAATGCGCAGCGCGGCAGCGGATCGATGCAGCGCGATACGGCTGGCGTAGGTGAGCGGGGAGGCGTCGGCAGCCAGCAGACTGGCTGGGCGGCGCGGCAGTCGGCCGAGCGGGCGCGTGAGCGTGGCGCGGCGGCCGAGGCGGGCCGGACTGTTGACAGCATGCAGCAGGACCAGCACGCCGGCTCGCAGGAGTCGGCGACTGGCCCGGCCGGCAAGCGTCAGACCGACGAGGCGCGGCCCAAGCTTTCGCGGGCGCGTAAGTTGGACAAGTAGATATTGTCCTTCTCCAGCGCGCGGCCGGCGCTGACGGCATCGGCCCATACGCGGGTGGTCGCGACGGCTGCGAAGTTGGAGTGGAATACGACGCTGAAGGCGCGGTGGATTTCTTCCGCCGTGGCGCGGCCTGCTGCGTTTTCATACGGCAGCGACCCGGTGGCGTCGGACAGGTACTCCACGGTCAAGCCCATGTGCCAGGCCTCCAGGATGGTAGAGGCGTTGCAGTTGTGCGTCATGTAGCCGGCAATGGTGAGGGTGTCGATCGCATTGTCCTTCAGCCATTGCGCCAGACCGGTGCCGGTGAAGCTGCTGGCCACCTTCTTGTTGATGTGCAGGTCGGCGCCTTGCGCTGCGACTTCCGGATGCAATTGCCAGCCGTCGGAGCCGACCGCGAAGACCGGGGCTTCGGCGGGCGTGTCGTGCTGGACGACCACCACGGGAACGCCGCTTTCGCGCGCGGCCTTCATCGCCTGCACGATATTGGGCAGCGACTGCGCGGTCGGCGGGTATTCGATCGGCAGCTTGCCGGTGAAGTATTCGTTCTGGACGTCGATGACGATCAGTGCACGGCGTGGCATCTTGAGCTCCTTTGTGGTGGTTGATGGACGCCATTGTGCGTCCGCGCCGGTCCATGCGACAGTGGCCCGTAGGACGTCATTCGATATAATCGGGCCATGCGTAAAAAAGTGGCCATCATTGCCTTCGACGGCATTACTCCCTTCCACCTCTCGGTGCCATGCCTGGTATTTGGCGGCCCGCATGGGGAAACCATGTTCGATGTCACCGTCTGCTCGGCCGAGCGTGGGCCGATGCGGACCACGGCGGGTTTCGATATCGCCGCCCATAAGAGCCTGCGCGCGCTGGCGGGCGCCGACATCGTCATCATGCCGACCTGGCACGATGACTGCCGCCCGTCGCCGCCGGAGCTGCTCCAGGCGCTGCGGCGTGCGCACGCGCGGGGCGCCACCATTGTGGGGCTGTGCCTGGGTGCGTTCCCTGTGGCGGAGGCGGGGCTGCTTGATGGCCGCACGGTGACCACGCACTGGGCCTTCGCCGATCAGCTGGCGGCGCGGCGCCCGCAAGTGCGGGTCGACGAGGAGGTGCTGTATGTGGACGAGGGCGACGTGCTGACCTCCGCTGGTGCTGCGGCCAGCCTCGATTGCTCGCTTTACCTGCTGCGCAAGCTGGCGGGTGCGGACTACGCCAATCGGGTGGCGCGCCGCCTGCTGGTGGCGCCGCACCGTGAGGGCGGGCAGGCGCAGTTCATCGAGCGTCCGGTACCGGCCAGTGCCACCGAAGGACGGCTGGCGCAAGTGATGGAATGGGTACAGCATCGCCTGGCCGAGGAGCACAACCTCGATGCGTTGGCAGCGCGCGCCGCCATGAGCCGCCGCAATTTCACGCGCCACTTCCGACAAGCGACCGGCACCTCGTTCACCCAATGGCTGCTGAACCAGCGCCTCACCCATGCCCAGCGCATGCTGGAGACTACCGATGCGTCAATCGAGGCGGTGGCGCAGGCGGCTGGATTTGGCAGCGCCATTTCGCTGCGCCAGCACTTCCGCGCCAACGTCCACAGCTCGCCATCGGCGTACCGTGATAAATTCCAGTGCCCTAATTCTTAGGTCGCTTTATAATCGCCGCCACGATGAAAGCACGTGGCGCAATTTCCTTACTGACTTTGGCGCTGTCGCTACCGGTGGAAGCGGTGGAGCGGCAGAGCCTGGCCGCACGCATCTCTACGCAGCCGGTGGAAGTCCAGCTTGACGGAAAACTCGATGAGGCGGTGTGGGCGGATGCGCCGGTGAACGGGCGGTTCTATCAATACCAGCCGGAAGACGGGCGCAATGCCCCGGAGCACCTGCGCACCACCGTGCGGGTGCTGGTTGACCGCGACGCGCTGGTATTCGGCGTGCGTGCCTGGAACGGCGATCCCAAGACCCTGAACGGCACACTGGCCCGGCGCGACAAGGTTGACCGCGACCAGGACTTCATCGGCATCTGGATCGACCCCAGCGGCCATGGGCGTTCGGCGCAATTCGTGCGTGTGAACGTGGCCGGTGTCATGAGCGACGGCATCTACCGTGCCGATGAAGACGAGGACGATCTGGGCCCGGACTATCCAGTGGAAAGCGCGGTGCACCTGCTGCCCGACGGCTATTCGATGGAAGTGCGCTGGCCGCTTTCCAGCCTGCGTTTCCCCTACGGCGAAGGCAAGCCGTGGCGTGTGATGGTGGAGCGCAGCGTCCCGCATGCGGACGGGATGCTGTTGCTTAGTGCCCCGCTGAAGAAGGAGTCGCTGCACTTCATCGCCGAGATGGAGGAGCTGGAAGGTATCGCCAAAGTCTTGCCGGAAGTG
Source organism: Pseudoduganella sp. OTU4001 (assembly GCF_038440195.1). Classification (NCBI taxonomy): domain Bacteria; kingdom Pseudomonadati; phylum Pseudomonadota; class Betaproteobacteria; order Burkholderiales; family Oxalobacteraceae; genus Pseudoduganella; species Pseudoduganella sp. OTU4001. Next base: position 106,704 of record NZ_JASATG010000015.1, read on the forward strand.
CGGGACAAGCCCTATTGGGAACTGCGTCCCGAAATCACGCACCGCATTCGCGACGACTACAGCAAGGGCAGCAGCCAGACCAGCGTAGGCCTGGATATCAGCGCCCGCCCGCGCGCGGACTGGGTCTTCAACGCCACCTTGAACCCGGACTTTTCGCAAGTCGAGATCGACGCTCCAACCAGCAGCACCAGCCAGGTTGCCCTCAGCCTGCCGGAAAAACGGCCGTTCTTCCTGGAGAGTGCGGACGTATTGGGCATGCGCCTGCCGGCCTTCTACTCGCGTACCATCGCCGAACCGCGCTGGGGCATGCGCGCGACCTGGCGCGGCGCCGATGCGGATGCCACGGCCCTCAGCCTCAGCGACCGTGCGGGTGGGGTGGTGATGCGCGGTACGCCTTACGGAACGCAGGAGCATGTCAGCGCAAGCGACAGCAAAGTGACGCTGCTGCGCGCCCGCAGCCATGGGGAGCAGGTAGTGGCGGGGGCTTTCCTGTCCGACCGCGATTATGGGCAGGGCGGACGCAACACCGTGCTGGGCGTGGACGGGCAATGGCGTTTGCCTGCCAATGGCGATAGCCACACCCAGCTGGCATGGACGGCCATGGCGTCGCGCACCAGCGCGCAGTTCGGCGAGGATGGCGTGGCCCGGTCCGGCGCCGTGCGCGGCAGCGGCTATGGCTATAGCAGGTTGAATTACAGTTCGGACGATTGGTTCAATATCGCCCAGCTGGAAGTCGTCGGCAGCAACTTCGCCAACGATAACGGCTTCGTGCCGCAGGCGGGCATCGTCAAGGGCGATCTGGAGCTGAACCGCCGCATGGGCGCGCGCGACCTGGCGCTGTTCGATGCATACGAGACGGAGCTGCACCTTGGCCTGCGCGAGACGCGCACCTTGTCGAACGAAGTGGTGGAGCGCTGGGTGCGACCCGGCATCTGGCTGTTCGCCGGACGCCAGACCCGCTTCTGGGCCAAAGCCGGTTTCGACCAGCTGCGCGCGCATAGCGGCGGCAAGCTGCATCGCGTTCCGGCGGCGCATTTCGGCATCGAGAGCTCGCCATCAGCGCGCTTCGTCAAGCTGGAGGGCGAGCTGACACTGGGACGCCAGCTCGATACCGAGGCTGATGCGGTGGGGCAGGGCGGCAACCTGCAACTGGAAGCCAATTTGCGTTTCCCGCTCCCCGGCGGATGGAGCCTGGAGTCCGACCATCGCTGGAACCGCGCCTGGGTCAAGCATGACAAGCTGCAGGACTACAGCGATAGCGGCTGGCGCTGGGTCGGTACGCTGCACGCAACCCCGCGCGATGCCTTGCGGCTGATCGTGCAGAACACCGCCGCACAGCGCCAGGACCGCTTGCCGTATCTGCTGGAGCCGTGGGGCGAGCGCTACCAACACCGTTCCTTGCTGTACAAACGCACCACGCGCCACGACCGTATCGTTTCGGTCGGCGCCACCACCGACACCAACGGCGCCTTGCCCGGCGCCAGCAAGGGCCTGACACTCAAGGTCCAGTGGGGGATCTAGCCGGCGCGCTGGTTTGCGCGTTGCTTGTCCAGGTACATGGAGCGGTCGGCTACCGAGAGCACTTCCGCAACTGATTTGCCATCGGCCGGGAAGCAGGCATTGCCGATGCTGGCGTTCACGCGCAGCTGCTTGCCTTCCCACTTCAAGGCCTGGCCGATGCGCATGGACAGCGCCAGGCGCAGGCTGTGCAGGCGTTCGGTGCTGTCGTGCGCCAGCGGGATGGCGATCACAAATTCATCGCCGCCCAGCCTGGCCACCAGGTCCTCGCTGCGGATCAGGCCCATCATCTTGCGCGCCACTTCCACCAGCACCGCGTCGCCAGCCGCATGGCCGTGGAGATCGTTGATCGGCTTGAATCCATCCAGGTCGATGAACAGCAGGCCGACACTATTGCCGCCCAGTGTGGCGTTGGAAAACAGTTCATGGATGCGGCGTTCGAAACGCAGTCGGTTCGGCAGGCCGGTCAGGTGGTCATGTTCGGAGACGTGCTGCGAATGGCGCTGTTCGTTGCCGATTTCCTCCAGGTCCTTGCGCATCATGTGTTTCAGCAGGAACGCCTGGCGCGAGAATTTTTCGCGCGCCAGCATCGACAGCATGCCAATCAGGTTGGTGCTGATCAGGAAGAACATGATCGCCACCAGGGCGCTGCTTTCGGCGCGCAGGTGCAATTGCTGCCAGCCGATGGCAATCGCCGCATAAGCGGCGGTCAGCGATGTGCCGAGCAAGGCAGCAGCCAGCGGGGTGACATAGGTCCAGGTGTACAGGGCCGTGGTCACCAGGGTCAGGCCGGCGTAGTAGTGGGTCCAGGAGGCCTCGCCCGGCATCGAAGAAGCGATGATCACCTCGATGCCAATGCCCCACAATGCGTAAAGGCCAACCGTCAGCGCGTTGTAGTGGCGGGTAAACCAGCTGCGGTTGCGCCAGGCGCGCAGCAGGCATGCCAACGTTGCCAGGACCACCACCGTGCGCACGCTCCAGGCAAAACCTAGTGCGGTGGGCAGCGCCCATATATCCAGCACGCCGAACGAGATATACAACAACATGCAAAGCATGCAAGCCTGGCTGAACGAGCGGTACTTGGCCGGCACGATGTCCTGCTGGTAGCTCGCTTCCAGCGCTGGCGAAATGCCTGTCGCCGCAGCCGGCGCGGCGCCGGGCGAAGCGGCGAATTGGGAATTGAAAGATAAAGTGCGCACAGCCGATTCCTTGTCCGGAATGGTTGGCGAAGTCTTGGCCGGGATGAAAAAAGGCGCAGGTGTGGGGCGCGGGGAAGCGTCAGTATAACGCAGTCCCGCGCGGCTTGTGGTTGTTTAGAAGGAACGTGTCATGCTGACGGACAGGCTGCGGCCGCGGCCTGCGAAGTGCGATACCGGGTCCTTGTAGCTGACCGATTGTGGGTAGTAGCCGACGTACTGACGGTCGGTCAGGTTCTCGATGCCCACGCCGATTTTGCCCCACGGGCTGTCGTAGCTGCCCGCCAGGTCGACCAGGGTGTAGCCGTTGAAATGCTCTTCCAGGTTGGAGGTGCCAACGGTGCGGCCGATGTTGATGTCGCGGTCGAACAGCTTGGTCGCCTGCAGGCGCAGGTTCGCCTTCTGCATCCATTGCCAGTTGGCGCCGGCCACCAGCTTGTCCGGGCCTTGCGAACGGGCGCCCAGCTCCACATCCATTGGGGCGCCGGCGGTAGTGGCGGTCTTGCCCATGGTGCGGGCGAAGGAGCCGAAGGCCGACAGCTCGCGGCTGGCGCGCAGCTCGCCGGAGACTTCCCAGCCGCGCACCGTGGTCGGCACGCGATCGAGCTGGCCGATGCCGGCGGAATTGATGCGCAGCGCGGTGCCCAGCTTGGAGCGCGAGTCGTAGACGGACGCGCCAATATTGCCCATCGCACCACGCCAGTTCACGCCGATCTCGTTATTGCGCGTGATGACCGGTTCCATGTCGAACAGCGTTGCGACCGACTGGCCCGGGCGGTTCACGGCGCGCAGCACCAGGCCCACGTCGGGCAGGCCAAAGCCTTCGGCGCTGGAGATGAAGGCCGACCAGTTCCGGTTGAAGCGCCACACCGCGCCGAGGTTCTTCACGTTCTTGGTGAAGGAGCGTTCGCCGCCTTGCACCAAGCGGCTGCCGTAGGCGGCCAGGGTAGTGTAGGTGTCGACGTCCAGTTTGGCGTCTTCATGGCGCAGGCCGCCGCGCACGGTCAGCGGGCCGATTTCGTATTCGAACTGGCTGAATGGGGCGAGCGAGGTGAAGTCCAGGGTCGGCACCCAGGTGCGGCCGGTGCCGGCCAGCCATTGCTTGGTGCGGTCGCGCAGGACATCCAGGCCGGCGGTGAATTCCAGCCCGTTGATCACGAGGTTGGGGCGCACGTAGGTCAGCTTGGCGCCATATTTGTCGGCCACCACTTCGGACTGGTCGTACAGGGTGCCGGTGGGAGCGATCTTCACGTCCTGGAAGGTGGAGGTGTTGGTGGCGCCGTACAGCGAGGCGAAATCCTGCTTGAACAGCTGGGCGCTGAAGGAGCCGCCCGCCAGGTCGTTGTGGCGGTATTCCAGGCTGGTGGTTTCAACCTTGTTGCGCGGCGGGGCGCCGGGCGGCGTGCCAGGCGTGGCGCTGGTCGGGGTGCCGGTCGCGAAGTTGGCGTTGACCGGTTTGTAGTTCCCGTCGCCTTCCATGCGGAAGCGGTTGACGGTCAGCTGCAGGCGCTGGTCGCCGAAGTTCTTGCCGACTTTGAAGAACAGGTCCGTGCCTTCGGAATCCATGGTATCGCCTTGCACCGCTTCGATGCCGAGCGGGCGGCCCTTGCCGTCGTAGCCCAGGCCGCGCTGCTGGATGCTGCCGAAGGCCAGCAGGTCGAAGTCGCCGGACTTGTGCTGCAAGGTGTAGCCGGTCTTCCAATCCAGGCTGTCGTGGCGCAGCTGGGACGACAGGCGCACGTTCACGCTCTGGCTGGTGCCTTCGGCCTTGGGCGACTTGGTGATGTAGTTGACGATGCCGCCGGTGGCGCCCATGCCCTGCATGGCGGAGGCGCCGTTGATCACTTCCACGCGTTCGATGATGGCGGTATCGGCCACATAGCCTTCACGCATGCCGCCGCGCAGCGGATTGGTTTGCGGGACGCCGTCCAGCAGGATCAGGGTATTGCGGCCGCGCAGCGATTCGCCGGTGGAGCTCATTTTCTGGCGGCTCGGGGCGTAGCCGGGGATGTAGGTGGCCAGGGCGGCTGACGGATCGTCTGCCAGCAGATACTGGGTTTCCAGCTCGCGTTGCGAGATCACGCTGACGGCGCCGGGGATCTTGTCGACGCTTTTGCTATTGCGGGTTGCAGTAATGACCACTTCGCTGCTCTGGGCCAGCGCCGCGCTGCCGGACAGGGCCAGGCAGGCCAGCGCCACGGCGCGGGTGAGGGGATGCAGAGCGGTCATACAGTTACTCCTAAACAGAAAGATACAAAAGAAAGCAGCAATGATAATCATTCTCATTTATAATTTCAAACAGTTTATTGCTGAGCTTTAATAATGGTTACCGGCTTGCTGCGCGCTCGATTGCGCGACATCCACCTCTACGTGTCCCTGGTGTTCGGGGCGATCTTCGTCATGGCCGGCCTGACCGGCGTGGCGCTGGCGTGGATGCACGAACTCGATGCGGCGCTGAATCCCACGCTGTTGCATTCGCGCAGCGCGAACGCGCCCGCCCAGGCGCATGCGCCGACGCCGGCCCAGGTGCAGGCGGCATACGACAAGCTGGCCGCCGAGCCGGGCTACGGCAAGCCGTCGCAGCTGATGCTGCCATTCGCGGCGGACGATGTGTACGTGGCCTGGTACCGCCTGCCGGCCAAGGACAAGGGCGCCTTCGATACCGATGTTTCGCGCCAGGTCATGCTGGACCGCCACACGCTGGAAGTGCTGGGCGAGCGCAATTGGGGCGAGTTCGGCCTGAGCCGCCCGCTGCTGATGCCGTCGCTGTTCCACCTGCACCGCTACCTGTTCGCGGGCGAAGCCGGCAAGACCGTGATTGGCATCAGCGGCCTGCTGCTGACCATTACCTCGCTGCTTGGCCTGGCGCTGTGGTGGCCGAAAGCCACGCTGTCCAGCCTGCGCAAGTCCGTCACCGTGCGTGGCGCGCTGACTTCGCGCCAGTTCAATTACAGTTCGCACCGCGCGGTGGGTTTCTTCATGACGCCGGTGCTGGCGGTGCTGGGCTTTACCGGCCTGGCGATGAACTTGCCGGAGTGGGTGCGGCCGGTAGTGGGCGCGGTGGCGACGCTTGAATCGAATGCCAAGCCGGTCAATGGGCCGGCCGAGGGACGCCAGCCGATCAGCGTGCAGGCTGCGCTGGCGGCGGCGCAACAGCGCCTGCCGCAAGGCCGCCTGTCGCGCGTGAGCGTGGGTTCGGCCAAGGCGCCGTTTGAAATCCGCATGCGCCAGCCGGGCGAGATCCGCAAAGGCGACGGCAGTACCCGCGTCAGTGTCGATGCCTTCAGCGGCGCCGTGCTGCGCGTGCGCGATCCGCTCACGGCGGCCAACGGCGACACCTTCTTCAACTGGCAGTTCCCGCTGCACACCGGCGAGGCCTTCGGACTGGCCGGGCGGGTGCTGGTGTCGGTTTCCGGCCTGGCGCCGCTGCTGTTCATGGTCACCGGCCTGGTACTGTGGCTGGGGCGGCGCGCCATGCACCGCAAGGCGCGCGCTGCGGCGGCCCTGGCGGCTGCCGATCCCGCAACAAATCGGCAGCAAGCGGCTTAAAAAGTTGCCAAATGGTCACAAATCGGTCACACTGGAATCTGTGAGAATGTGTGAGATTTATTGGCTGTGGCACCATGAATGCGCTGAACCTTAATCCAGCCGTACTGCTGGAAATCATCAATCTTCAAACCGATATTGCCCGCCAGGGCCTGGACCTGGGCGGTGTGATGCAGCTGGTCTGCCAGCGCGCGGGCACCCTGTGCGGCGCCAATGCCGCCATCGTCGAACTGGCCGAAGGCAGCGACATGGTGTACCGCGCCACCGCCGGCCTGGCCGAGAATTCGCTGGGCCTGCGCCTGCGGCGCGATGGAAGCCTGTCCGGCCTGTGCGTGGCGCAAGACCAGATCCTGCGCTGCGACGATTCCGAAACCGACCCGCGCGTCGACCGCGAAGCTTGCCGCAAGGTGGGCCTGCGTTCCATGCTGGTGGTGCCGTTGCGCCACGAAGGCCAGAGCGTGGGCGTGCTGAAAGTGGGCGCGCCGCATGCCAATGCCTTTGACCAGCAGCAGGCACAAATCCTCGGCCTGCTGTCGGAGCTGATCGGCGCCGCCATCTACCACGCGGTGCAGTACGAATCGAGCGACCTGTATTACCGCGCGACGCACGACGCCCTGACCAGCCTCGCCAACCGCGCGCTGTTCTATGACCGCCTGCGCCAGCAGCTGGCCCAGGTCGGCCGCGGCACCGGCAGTGTGGCGGTGGTGAATATCGACATGGACGGCCTGAAGGCCATCAACGACAACCTGGGCCACCGCGCCGGCGATGCCGCCATCTGCCAGGTGGCCGAGCGCATTGCGCGCGAGCTGCGCCAGGAAGACCTGGCCGCACGACTGGGCGGCGACGAGTTCGGCGTGATCCTGTGCGGCGCCGTGGACCGCGATGGTGTGGGCCGCAAGTGCAGCTCGCTCAACCAGGTCATCGGCGCTCCATTCGAATTCGAAGGACGCCCGCTGCGCCTGGGCGCCAGCATCGGCTACGCGATCAGCCCGGAAGATGGGCACAATATGGACCAGCTGATCGACCTGGCCGACCAGGCCATGTACCGCGTAAAGCAAGCGCGCAAGGCGGTGGCAGCGTAGCTTGGCCGCAACGCCTGTTGGGTAATTGCACCGTAGGAAGGGAAATGCAACTACTATAGCTTTCAGGTCCAGTACAAACTGAAAGCGAGGGCGGAATGAAGCGCAGCTTCCTGTTAATCTTGTTGGCCGCAAGTTCGGTGCAGGCGCAGGAAGCACCGGCGCCAACGCTTACCACCACGGTGACGTTTGCCAGCCAGTATGTGTCGCGCGGTATCCGCCAGACCTGGGACAAGCCGGCCTTGCAACTGGGCGCCGATTACGTCCACCCGAGCGGCTTCGTGGCGGGCACCTGGGCTTCCAACGTCAGCGATAAATTCGTTGAGAAAGCCAAGCTGGAATGGGACCTGTATGCCGGCTACTCCGCCAGCGCCGGCGCGCTGGGCTACAGCGTCATCCTGTACCAGTATCTCTATCCCGGCGCCAAGGTCAGCGCCACCGACACCACCTTCAATTACACCGAACTTTCGCTCGGCCTGACCTACAAGGCGGCCTACGCCAAGTACAACTACACCGTCAGCCCGCACTTCTTCGGCATCACGCATGGGCGCGGCACCGGCTACCTGGACGTGGGGCTGAACCTTGACCTCGGCTCCGGCTACACGCTCAACCTGCATGCCGGCGATGCGCGTGTCGGCGGCGCCGGCAACGACATCTGGGACTGGCGCGACGTCAAGGCCGGCGTCACGCGCGCCTTCGATGGCGGCTGGTCGGTAGCGGCAGCCGTCACGCGCGGCTGGGGCGCCACCAGCGTCTACCGCGAATACACCAGCGGCGTGCCGGATGCCTCCGGCCGGCTGGCATACTCGAACACGGAGAAGGCCACCTTTGTCGTGACCGTAGCCAAGACTTTCTGAGGAGGGCCGCATGCTGTCGAAATTGTCGCTGAATGCGAAGATCTGCATTGCAGCCACCTTGCTGGTGGTCGTCAGCCTGGCTGTCACGTCGGCGGTGACCGGCATCAAGAGCAGCCGCACGGCGGAGAAGGATGCAATGGACCTGGCGCGCACCCAGGCCGCGGCGGCGGCATCGGCGCTGCAGGCGCGCATCGGGCGCAACCTGGCTACCATCCTGCAGCTGGGCGCCAGCCAGCGCGCCACGCGCGCCAGCGGCAAAGCCTTGTCGCGCGAACAGACCGGCGAAATCACCAAGGCGGCTTTGTTCAGTTCCGATGACCTGATCGGCGCCGCCGTGACGTGGGAACCCAATGCGCTGGACGGCAAGGATAGCGAGTATGCCGGCAAGCAGCCGGAGTACGACGACAGCGGGCGCTATATGCCGTACTACACGCGCGCGGCGGGCGGTGGCGTCAACATCGAGCCGATCGTGTTCGACCCCAAGCCGGGCGCCAACGACTGGTACGACATTCCCAAGCGCAGCGGCAAGGTGTTCTTCACCGAACCGTATTCCTATCCGGTCAACGGCAAGGACGTGCTGATGGCGTCGCTGGTGGCGCCGATCATGATCGAGGGTAAATTCCAGGGCACGGCCAGCGCCGACTTCATGCTGACGCGCCTGGGCGAAATCCTCAAAGACACCAAGTCGATTGAAGGCGGGCGCCTGTCGCTGGTATCGAACGGCGGCCTGTATGCCAGCAATCCGCGCGAGGCGCTGGTGGGCAAGCCGGCCGAAGACATCCCGAAAGAAGGCCTGGACAGCATCCGCGCCGGCAAAGCCTATGAGTACGAGGACAAGCAAGGCATGGCGCACCTGATCCAGCCGCTGGTGTTGCATCCGGATATCGCGCCGTGGGCGGTGAAGATGAGTTTCCCGCGTGCCGTGGCCACCGCTTCGGCGCGCGAGCTGCTGACCTACACCTTGCTGGTGTCGCTGCTGTGCGCGGTGGCCACCGGTTTCATCCTGGTGGCGGTGCTGTTCCGCCTGACGCAGCCGCTGCGCGAGCTGGGCGCCGCCATGTCGGGCCTGGCCAGCGGCAATGCCGACCTCAGTGCGCGGCTGGAAGTGCGCGGCAACGATGAACTGGCGGTGATCGGCAGCGGCTTCAACACCTTTGTCGCCAAGATCCATTCCGTGCTGGCGCGGGTGCGCGAATCGTCGGACAGCGTGGCCACGGCCAGCACCGAAATCCGGCAGGGCAATGCCGACCTGTCCGCGCGCACCGAGCAGCAAGCCAGCGCGCTGGAGGAAACCGCCGCAACGATGGAACAGCTGACCAGCACCGTCAAGCAGAACGCCGACAATGCGCGCCAGGCCAACCAGCTGGCGGCCAGCGCTTCCGACGTCGCTACGCGCGGCGGCGCAGTGGTGGCGCAGGTGGTCGATACCATGGCCTCGATCAACGAATCGTCGCGCAAGGTGGTGGATATCATTTCCGTGATCGACGGCATCGCGTTCCAGACCAATATCCTGGCGCTGAATGCGGCGGTGGAGGCGGCCCGCGCCGGCGAGCAGGGGCGCGGATTCGCGGTGGTGGCGAGCGAGGTGCGCAACCTGGCGCAGCGCAGCGCGGCGGCAGCCAAGGAGATCAAGGAGCTGATCGGCAATTCGGTGCAGCAGGTGGAGGCCGGCAGCGCCCTGGTGGCGCAGGCCGGCAGCACCATGGAGGAAGTGGTGGCCAGCGTGCGGCGCGTGACCGATATCGTGGCCGAGATCAGCGCCGCCAGCGGCGAGCAAAGCAATGGCATCGGCCAGGTCAACCAGGCGATCGGCCAGATGGATGGCGTCACCCAGCAGAATGCCGCGCTGGTGGAGCAGGCGGCGGCCGCCGCGGAAAGCCTGCAGCAGCAGGCTGCCACGCTGGTGGCGCTGGTCGGCGAATTCCGCCTGGCGCAGGGCACGCCCGAACGTGGCTTGGCCTTGCGCCAGTAAGCGTGCGAGCCGGTTTGCGGAGCGGTGCTAGTCTGGCGCTTTGCGGAAGGAGGGCGCCATGGTCCAGCAACAGTACCAAACCTGTATTGAAGCCTGTAACGATTGCGCGGCGGCTTGCGAACACTGCGCCGCCGCCTGCCTGCAGGAATCCGACGTGGCCAGCCTGGCCCATTGCATCGCCACCGATATCGACTGCGCCCAGGTGTGCCGCCTGTGTGTCAGCCTGATGCAGCGCGGCAGCAAGCTGGCCACCGACTTGTGCAATGCCTGCGCCGATGTCTGCGATGCCTGCGGCGATGAGTGCGCCCAGCACAGCCATGAGCATTGCCAGGATTGCGCCATCGCTTGCCGCCGCTGCGCCAGCGAGTGCCGCAGCATGGCCGGCATGGCGCAATCGCAGGTGCGCCCGGCCGGCATGCCGGCCGGCCATTGATCACATCCGGCTGGAGGGCCAGCTCGGTTTGCGTTCCGGCTTGGCCGCCGCGCCAAACTCGCGCACCGACAGCACGCGCTCGGCGCCCACGTGGTTGATGGCAAAGCCGTTGCGGCCCGCTGCTTTCACGCAGTACAAGGCCTGGTCGGCGGCCAGCATCACCTTGTCGACATCGGCCGGCAGCTCGGTGGTGACGGCAATGCCGATGCTGGCGCTGACGTTGAGCGGCTTGCCGTTCACATTGAAGGGCTGCTGCATGGCGGCCATCACCTTTTCTCCCAGCAGGTTGACGTCGTGGCCGGTGTCCAGGTGCTCGAACACGACCACGAATTCGTCGCCGGCGATGCGCGCCACGGTGTCGGTGCTGCGCACGGCCTGGCGCAGGCGGTCGGCGAACTGCACCAGCACGGCGTCGCCGGCCTGGTGGCCAAAGCTGTCGTTGATGAACTTGAAGTGGTCGATGTCGAGCACCGCCAGGCCGATCTGGTGGCCGCCGCGGATGGCGCGCTTCAGCGCCTGCGGGAAGAATTCGTCGAACATGCGGCGGTTGTGGGCGCCGGTCAGCGGATCGGTGGTGGCCAGCCGCTGCAGGTTGCGCTCGGCCACCTGCTGCTGGCGCGAAACCTGGTAGAAGGCGCGGCTCAACTGGCCGAATTCGTCCGGCCGCGTGGAATTGAACTGCTCGATGTCGGCTTCGTTGCGGCCGAAGGCGCGCACCTGGCCGTACAGCTGGTACAGGGGAGCGAGCAGCGAGCGCATGAGCAGCCAGCCCAGCAAGCCGGCCGCCAGCGCCACCATCGAGGCTGCGGCCAGGGCTTGCAGGCGCACGCTGGCCATCGAGGCGAACACTTCGCGGATGGGGAACACCGCTGCAATGGTCCAGTCGGCTTGGCGCAGGCGCTTGTGGGCCAGCAGCACGTCCTGGCCGGCATCGCGCGCATCATCGCGCCAGCCGTCGGGGCTGGACAGGATGGTATGGGCCAGGCTGCCTGCGCCGGCATCGCGCGTCAGCACGCGGCTGGCGTCCGGGTGGTGCACCACGGTGCCGTCGGCGGTCACGATGAGCAGGTAGCCCGAGTTGCTGCCGCGCAGGGCGTTGAGCTGGCCGGCAAAGGCCGGGCGCTGCAGATCGATGGTCCCCACCAGCACATAGTCGAGCGTGCCGTGGCGGCCCATCACCGGCTGGGTCAGCGCCACCACCGGGCGGCCCGACAGCACGCTGCGGAAGGGGGCGGAGACAATGCCTTCCTGCGCCGCCAGCGTGTCGCGGAAATACTGGCGGCCGCTGGCATTGAGCTTGCCGACCATGCGGCGGTCCTGCAGGTTGGCGATCAGCTGGCCGTTCAGGTCGAGCGCGGAAACATTGGCAAACTCATCACGCAAAGCGCTGCGCTGTTCGAGTTGCTGCTGCACTTTGCCGTGCGGCGCCGGTTCGGCCTGCAGGCTCTCGGCCAGGGCGCGCAAGACTTGCTGCTTGGAAGTGATGTCGCGGTCGAGGTAGGCGGCGGCACTGGACAGCATGGCCATTTCCTGGCTGCCGATCACCTGGCGCATTTCGCGTTCGGCTACCAGCAGCGAGGTGCCACCCACCAGTACGGTGGCGAGCATGACCATCAGCACCAGCAGGGCCGTGATCTTGAATTTGAACGTCTGGTGTTTAGGGATGCGGCGCATAACCATCTCCAGCAGGAGAAAGCAGGCGAAGGTTTGGCCAGTGGGGAAAATTGCGCAGGTGTCAGGCGCATGCGCAGTATAAATCATTTTCGCCGCAATAATCGTTGCTTTATGGCACAGCGTGCATAGGTGTGTGTTTATGTTAACATCGCGCACTATTTGCATGGCCGGAGACTTCAGTGCAGCACCCGATTCGCTTTTACGACAAACCCGCCGGCGGCCTTGGGTCGCTGCACGGCACCGCCAAGGCCTTGCGCAGCAACGGCGCCCTGCCGGCGCTGAAAGTGCTGCCCCGGCTAAACCAGCCCGGCGGCGTCGATTGCCCCGGCTGCGCCTACCCGGATTCGCCCAAGGACAAGGCGGTCGATTTCTGCGAGCAGGGCGCCTGGGCCATCGCCCATGAGGCGACCCACCGCCGCGCGACGCCGGAATTCTTCGCTGCCCATACGCTGGCGGCGCTGCGCCAGCGCGCCGAATGGGAGCTGGAAGGCTTCGGCCGCCTGACGGCGCCCATGCTGTACGACCGCGCCAGCGATACCTACCGCGAGGTGGCGTGGGAGCAGGCGTTCCAGCTGGCGGCGGCTGCGCTGCGCGGGCTCGATGCGCCCCAGCGTGCGGTGTTCTACGCCTCCGGCCGCAGCAGCAACGAGGCGGCTTTCCCATACCAGCTGTTCGCGCGCGCCTTCGGCACCAACAATCTGCCGGATTCGTCCAATTACTGCCACGAGTCGTCCGGCATGGCGCTGGGCAGCACGCTGGGCGTGGGCAAGGCCACCATCACGCGCGATGATTTTGAACATGCCGAAGCGATTTTCGTATTCGGCCAGAACCCGGCCACCAACCACCCCCGCATGCTGGGCGACCTGCGCGAGGCCGCGCTGCGCGGCTGCCGCGTGGTGGCCTTCAACCCGATGCTGGAGCCGGGCCTGCGCAGCTTCGCCGACCCGCAATCGCCGGCCGAGACCCTGACCGGGCGCGGCGCGTGCATCGCCTCGGATTACTTCCAGGTGCGCGTGGGCGGCGACCTGGCGGCGATCAGCGGCATGGCCAAGGCCGTGCTGGAAGCGGAGGACGCCGGCGCGCAAGTGCTGGACCGGGATTTCATCGCGCGCCACACCAGCGGCTTTGAAGCGTTTGCGGCCAGTGTGCGCGCCCAGCCGTGGCAGCAGATCGAGGCCGACAGCGGCCTGTCGCGCGCCCAGGTGGAGCAGGCGGCGGCCATCTATATGACGTCCAGGGCCAGCATCGCCACCTGGTGCATGGGCCTGACCCAGCACGAATATGCGATCGAGACCATCCAGGCGCTGGTCAACCTGATGCTCCTGCGCGGCAACGTCGGCAAGCCGGGCGCCGGCCTGATGCCGGTGCGCGGCCACTCCAATGTGCAGGGCGACCGCACCGTGGGCGTGACCAACCGTCCCAAGCCGGAATGGCTGGCAGGCCTGCAGCGCGTGTTCGGTTTCACGCCGCCGGCCGCATACGGCCTGGACGCGGTGGCGGCCATCGACGGCATCATGGACGGTTCGGTGCATGCCTTCCTCGGCCTGGGCGGCAATTTCGCGGTGGCGGGGCCGGACACGCCGCGCGTGCTGCAAGCGATGGAAGGCCTGCAGCTGACGGTGCACATCGCCACCAAGCTGAATCGCACCCACCTGCACCCGGGCCGGGTCGGCCTGCTGCTGCCCTGCCTCAGCCGCACCGAGCGCGATGAGCAGGCCGGCGGCCGCCAGTTCGTCAGCGTGGAAGATACTGCCAGCATGGTGCATGCATCGGCCGGCCGCAGCGATCCGGCCAGCGCCAAACTGCGCTCGGAGCCGCATATCGTGACCGAGCTGGCGCGCCACACCCTGGCCGATGGCGCGGGGCCGGAGGGTGCGCGCATCGACTGGCAGGCCATGGGCTGCGACTACAGCGTGACGCGCGGCCTGATCGAACAGGTGGCGCAATCGGCCGTGGCGGGCTTTGAGCAGTACAACCAGCGCATCGCGCAGCCGCGCGGCTTCTACCTGCCGAACAGCGCGCGCAGCCGCGACTGGCGCACCGCCAGCGGCAAGGCGCAGTTCACGGCGCTGGAGCTGCCGCAGGACACCATCATGCGCCGCGCCCGCGCGCAATACGGCGACCAGGTCCTGTGCCTGGCCACCGTGCGCGCGCACCGCCAGTACAACACCACCGTCTACCGCGACACCACGGGCGAGGTCGACCGCTACCGCGGCGTGCACCACACGCGCAAGGTGCTGTTCATCGCTGCCGCCACCATGGCGCGCCTGGGCTTGCGCGACGGCCAGCTGGTCGATGTGCATGCCGCGTCGCCGGACGGCATCGCGCGCCAGTGCAACGGCTACCAACTGGTGCGCTACGACGTGCCGGAAGGCGACGTGTTCGGCTACTTCCCGGAACTGACGCCGCTGGTGTCGCCGGCGCTGATGGCGCGCGGTTCGCGCACCCCGGCCTTCAAGGAAGTGCCGGTGCTGCTCAAGCCTGCGGGATAATCGGTTCTTCGTGGTGCATCGGCGCATCGAGCGGGATGGTGATGCGGAAGGTGGTGCCGGCGCCCGGCGTGCTGTCGACATGGATCTTGCCGCCCAGGATGGTGGTGACGATGTTGTGCACGATGTTAAGGCCCAGGCCTGAGCTGCCCTCGCTCATGCGGGTGGTGAAGAAGGGGTCGAAGATGCGGTTGATATGGCTGGCCGCGATGCCGCTGCCGTCGTCGCTGATCAGGATATCGGCGTGGTCGCCCTGCGGCACCGGCACCGTGATCGACAGGCGCCCGTG
Source organism: Pseudoduganella sp. OTU4001 (assembly GCF_038440195.1). NCBI lineage: Bacteria > Pseudomonadati > Pseudomonadota > Betaproteobacteria > Burkholderiales > Oxalobacteraceae > Pseudoduganella > Pseudoduganella sp. OTU4001. The sequence continues at coordinate 121,757 of NZ_JASATG010000015.1, forward strand.
GTCGCGCTGGTGGAAGGCGTGCTGCAGCGCGTTGTCGACCAGGGCCACCAGCACCTGGCCGAGCGGGCCGGGATAGCTGTCCATCGACACCAGCGGCGCCACGTCCACCGTCACTTCATACGGCGTCTTGCGCAGCACCGGCGACAGGGTGCTGAGGTTTTCCTGGATCACCGTGTTCAGGTCGAACTTGCGGCGCTGCGAGCTGGCGCGGTCGACCGCCACCTGCTTGAAGCTCGATACCAGTTTCGCCGCGCGGTCGATATTGCGCGCCAGCAGTTCGCCGATGCCTTCGGCCTCCTCCAGGAATTTGGCCATGTCCGAGCGCCGCAAGCCGCTTTCGTAGCTGGCGCCCAGGGCGCGCACCTTGTCCGTCAGCGTGCTGGCGGCAATCATGCTGTTGCCGATCGGCGTATTCAGCTCGTGTGCGATGCCGGCCACCATCGAACCCAGGGCGGCCAGCCGCTCGCTGCGCGCCAGTTCATCCTGCGCATGGCGCGCGGCCCGGGTGCGCTCTTCGACGCGTTGTTCCAGCGATGCGTTGAGCGCTTCCAGCTCCCGGTACAGCGCGGCCTTCTCGGCCAGGCCGGCCAGGATGTTCTCGCGCATTTCGTTGATCTTGTTGGCCAGCAGGTCGAGTTCGGTGTTGCCGCCGTGGCGCAGCTGCAGCGCGGTGCTGCCCAGGTTGTCGATGTTCAGCTGGCCGACGTAGTCGCTCAGCTGCTGCAGCGGCTTGCCCAGCCAGTGCCGCACCACCAGCAGGAAGATGAACCACAGCGCCAGGGTCTTGATCACCGAGTTCACCAGGATCAGGACAAAGCCGTACTGCACCTGGCTGACCACGATGCGGCGGTTGGAGTAGACCGTCCATTTGCCGATCTGCTGTGTGGCGCCGTTTTCCAGCGCATAGGCGATCGGGAATTCGCGGCTGAAGATCCCGCCGAACAGGCCGTCGTTGCCCTGGACCGGCGCCAGGCGGCCGTCGCGCTGGGCCTGCATATGCTGGCCCTTGTCGTCCAGCACATTGCCCACGGCCCGTACCAGCTTGCCCTGGTCGTCCACCACCTTGATGCCGACCACGATCGGCAGCTCCTTCATGCCGGCCAGGATGCCGCGCATGATGTCGTCGTTGAAGCGCCACATGGCGTCGGCAATGCCGGGGCCGAAGGTGTGCTGCATGGCTTCGATCTCGCGTTCGACCCGGGTGCGCGTGTGCTTGTATTCGGCGGTCAGCTGGACGGCGGTCACCACCACGGTCACCACGAAGTAGCAGCCGAAGATGATGCGCAGCAGGCGCGCGGCGATGGAGCGGTTCACTTGAACCACCTGGTTTCAAGCTCGCGGTAGCGCGGCGAGTTGCGCAGCCTGGCGTAGCCTTCGTTAAAGCGCTCCAGCATGTCGCGGCTGCCGGGCGCGTCCTTGCTGAAGGCGATGAACAATTCCGGCGTGGCGACGGTGCCGACCATCACGAACTTGCCGCCGAATTCGGCCGGCCTGGCGCGGAACAGGGCGTTGGCAATGCGCTCTTCGGCCGCCATGTACTCGATGCGGCGCGCCAGCAGCATGCGGAAGCCTTGCTCGTTCTTGTCCACCACCTTGCGCACGATGCGCGTATTGAGGTCGAATGCGTCGCCATACTCGTAATCGCGCTGCACGCCAACCGTATGGCCTTCCAGGTCGGTGGCGCGCAGGCCGCGCTGGCTGGCGCCGGCGCGGGCGTAGATATTCATGCGGGTGCTGAACAGCGGCAGCCTGGGCCACAGGTAGTGCGGCGCAATCATGCTGTTTGGTACCGCGTCGAAACAGGCCAGCAGGCGCCCGGCCCGCGTTTCCGCCATGCAGCGCGAATAGGGCAGGGCCTTGAACTTCACCTCCACGCCCGCCAGGGCATAGGATGCGCGCACCACATCGACGGCAAAGCCGCGCGCTTGTCCATCCGGCGCGGAGGAGTAGGGCGCCCAGTCGTCCTCGGCCCCGATGACCGCCGTGGGGGCGGCGCCGGCCTGCAGCGCAAGCGCGGCGAGCAAGGCAGGGGCGAGTTTCCGGATCATGGCAGGGCGCCCCCTGCGCGCCGGCCCAGCCAGTTGGCGAAGTCGCCGGCCGGCATCGGCCGGGCCAGCAGGTAGCCTTGCATGGCGCCGCAGCCCTGCTCCTGCAGCAGGGCGCGCTGCGGTTCGGTTTCCACGCCTTCGGCCACGGTTTCCAGGTTGAGGGCGCGCGCCAGCGCGATGATCGATTGCACGATGGCCAGGGCGGCGCGGTCCTGCAGCAGCTCGCGCACGAAGGACTGGTCGATCTTCAGCACGTCGAGCGGGAAATGGCGCAGGTAGTTCAGGCTGGAGAAGCCGGTGCCGAAATCGTCGATGGCCAGCGAGAAGCCGAGCTGCTTCAGGCGCTCCAGCGTAGCGCCGGTGCGGCGCACGTCGGACATCAGCATCGATTCGGTCAGTTCCAGCTCGATCGAGCCGGGCGGCATGCCGCGCTGCTCCAGCATGCGGCCCATGGCGTCGGCGAATTCCGGCTGGGCGAACTGGCGCGCCGAGACATTGACCGCCAGCGCCGGCACCGGCAGCCCGGCGGCGCGCCAGGCCGCGTACTGGCGGCAGGCTTCGGCCAGCACCCAGTCGCCGATGGCGCCGATCAGGCCGCATTCCTCCGCCACCGGGATGAAGCGGTTGGGCGGCACCAGCTGGCCTTCGCTGTTGCGCCAGCGGATCAGGGCTTCGGCGCCGCACAGGCGGCCGTCGGCCATCGCCACCTTGGGCTGGTAGTACAGCTCGAACTGGCGTGCGGCCAGCGCGTGGCGCAGCTCCATTTCCAGCTTCAGGCGCGACAGGATGCTGGCGTTCAGCTCCGGCGCGTAGAACTGGAAATTATTGCGGCCCTGCTCCTTGGCCAGGTACATGGCGGCATCGGCGTTGCGTACCAGCACTTCGGGCGTGTCGCCGTCGTCCGGATAGCAGGCGATGCCCATGCTGGCCGAGACGTGCAGCTGCATGCCCATGATCTCGTACGGCTGCGCCAGCTGGGCCAGCATGTCCTGTGCGCGCGCGGCAATGGCCGCACCGTGGCCGGAACCGGGGCACAGCAGCACGAATTCGTCGCCGCCCATGCGGCCCACGGTGTCGCCGCCGCGCAGCGCGCCCTGCAGGCGCTGCGCCACCTGCTGCAGCAGCAGGTCGCCGCAGGCGTGGCCCAGCGAGTCGTTGATGTTCTTGAAGCGGTCGACGTCGACGAACAGCACCGCCACCTGGCTGTCGTCGCGTTTGGCCTGGGCCAGCGCCACCGCCAGCCGGTCGGCCACCAGGCGCCGGTTGGGCAGGCCGCTCAGCTCGTCGTGGAAGGCCAGGTGGGTGATGCGCTGCTCCTGCACCTTGCGCAGCGAGATGTCGGTAAACAGCGCGATATAGTGTTCCGGCTCGCCGCTGGCGTCGCGGCACAGGCTCATCGAGAACCAGGCCGGGAAGCTGTCGCCGTTGCGGCGGCGGCAGGCGAACTCGCCTTGCCAGGCATTGTTGGCGGCCAGGGTTTCCCACATGGTCTGGTACTGGATGCGGGCGCCGACGTCGGCAAACAGCAGCGACGGGTCCTGGCCCAGCACCCCCTGCGCCGGGTAGCCGGTGATGCGGGTGAAGGCGGCGTTGGTGGAGATGATGCGGTTGTGGCGGTCGCAGATCAGGATGGCGTCGTTGCTGGCTTCGAACACGCTGGCGGCCAAACGCATGCGCATGGCGTTGTGCGCCAGTTCGCGCATGGCCTGGTGCGCGCGCAGCAGGAAGCGGGTGCGGTGCGCCAGCGTGCCCCAGGCGATCGGTTTGGTGATGAAGTCGGTGGCGCCGTGCTGGAAGGCGCGCTGGATCGATTCGTTGTCGTTGACGCCGGTGACCATGGCGACCGGCACGTCGCGCCCGGCGGGCAGGGCGCGGATCTGCTGGCATACCGCCACGCCGTCGCCGTCGGGCAGCATCACGTCGAGCAGCACCACGTCGGGCAGGCAGTCCTCGAACAGGGCCTGGGCCTGCGCCGCGCTGGCCGCTTCCACCACTTCAAAGCCGCCTTCCTCCAGCGTGGCGCGGGTGATCAGGCGCGCCGCCAGCTCGTCGTCCACCACCAGTACCAGGGGCATGGCGCGCCGTTCCATCATGCCTCCTGCGCCTGCAGGTCGCGCAGGGCGGCGCTGGTGCCCTGGTACAGGCGCTCCAGTTCCGCCATCGGCTGCGCCAGGTCGTCCAGCTGGCCATGGCGGCCGCGCTGTTCCAGTTCGGCGCACAGCTCGGACAGCTGGCGCGCGCCGACATTGGCCGAGCCGTTTTTCAGCGAATGCGCGGCGCGGTAGAGCAGGGCGCCGTCGGCGCTGCGCGCGGCCATCTGCATGTCGCTGTACAGGCTGGGCGCCTGCTCCAGCCAGGCGTCCACCACCCGCCGCAGCAGGCCGGCGCGCAGCT